>DASYRS010000622.1:0-5043 GCA_036004205.1 Dongiaceae bacterium | reverse complement strand
TCTGAGATGCCGGTCTGCGCCGGCGGCGTCCACACCACCTGCTTCAGGATCTCTCTGGCTTTCGGCCCCTGGACCGAGAGATTGTGCAGCTGGTCGGTCGACGAGCGCACCCAGGCGCGCAGCCCCAGCGTCTGCCCCAGCTCGCGCAAATGGAGCCCACTCGCCTCGTCGCCGCCGATGAAGCGGAAATTGTCGCGACCCAAGCGGAAGACCGTGCAATCGTCGAGCATGCCGCCGGTTTCGTGGCACATGGCGGAATAGACCACCTGGCCTTCCGACAGCTTGCGCACGTCGCGCGTCACCGCGCGCTGCAGCAGGGTCTCGGCATCCGGCCCGGTCACCTCGAACTTGCGCAGGGGCGAGAGGTCGATCATCACCGCGCGCTCTCTGGCCGCCCAGTATTCGCCGATCGGCCCTTCGTTGTTGAAGCGGCTCGGCAGCCAGTAGCCGCGATACTCCGTGAAGTTGCGCGTGAGCGCGGAGAGACGCGGATGGAAGGCGGTTTCCTTGGTCATCTGGGGCTCTGCGTCAGGGGTCACGCGAAAGGCGACGGAGCGCGAGAAGCGCTCCTTGCCGGGATAGGTGCGGATATGGACCGGCGTCGGGTTCCAGCCATTGGCGGCGTCGATATCGTCCGGGCAGGCGGACGACACGCAGACCAGGTCGGTCAGCGCGCGGAACAAGACGAAATCGCCCGGTCGCGACCACGGCTCATCCAGGTAGAGGACGTTATTGTGGTCGATCGCCGTGTTGTAGAACAGGTTGAGCGCCGCCCAGCCGCGCCGCCGCTTCACGCCATAGGGCGCGAGCGCGTCGCTGAAATTGTCCGAGCAGTTCGCGTGACCCGGATAGCCCATGTCCTCGTAGTATTTCGCGGTGCAGGCGAGCGCGAAATTGTCGTGCCGGCCGCAGGTGTCCTGCACCAGCTCGACCATCGGCTGGAAATCCTGGTCGAACACCTTGGCAAAGAGTCCCGGCCCCGGATAGCCGCGGCCGAGCAAGGTGCGCGTGACGGTGTTGTCGAGATCGCGCTCTTGTCCCTTCTGCAGGGCGCGCGCATTGAGGCAATGGAAGTCGGAGCATTGCCGGCCGAACAAATCGACGATCTGGATATAGTCGCCTTCCTTCACCTCGTAGGCGCGCGCGGACGAGCGCGGAATTTCGAAATCGAGCATTGCATCGGCCAGCGGTTCGGGCAGCAGCGCGAACTCCTCCGAGCGCGGCGCGGCGCGGGCGATCCGCACTTCGATGCCGGTCGTGGTGTCCTGGCCGTCGGGCGCCATCGCCGCTCCCGGCGCCGCGACGATCAGCACGCCTGATGCTTGCGCGGCGAACTCCGCCTTGGCGCCGGCCGCGCCGTCGCCGCCGAACAGGCGCACGGCCTTGGCGTCGGCAAGATCGATGTTGCGGCGCGTGAGACCGGACAAGACGCTGCGCGCGCTCTCGGCCCCACCGGCCAGGATCGCGCGCAAGCCATCGGCGACCCCGCAGACCTTGCCGCCGATCAGACCCGGATCGACCCGGCCCGCCGCATCTGCGGCCAGCACTTCGCAGGGCTGGCGCCCTTCGATGTCGATGACGGTAATCCGGTCGCCGGCCGAAACCGGGAAGACGGCGGCCCCGCCGCCCGGCACGCGATAGCGCTCGACCCCGCTGGGCAGATTGGGTACGCGCCGGTCGATCAGCATGGCTGCTCCCCTCTTCGGGATAGGGCGCCGTCGGCCTGCTTCCGCACTACGCTGGCGCCCGAAGAAATGCTAAAAGATGCGGTGACTCCGATCAACGACCAAAACAGGCGGTCGGTCGGAAATTGGTCTGGATTGGTTGCGACGCACGGGTTCGATGCAGCAGGACACAGGGCTACAGGCTTCCGGGATCGACCCGCGCGAATTCCGCAGCGCGCTTGGCTGCTTTCCGACCGGGGTCACCATCATCACCACCCTCGACCCGCGCGGGCAATGCATCGGGATCACCGCCAACAGCTTCAATTCGGTTTCGATGGACCCGCCCTTGATCCTGTTCAGCCTGGGGCGCAGCGCCTATTCCATGCGCGCCTTCCTCTCGACCGACCATTTCGCGGTCAACGTCCTCGCCCAGGAGCAGGCGGAGCTGTCCACCCGCTTCGCCAAGGCCTCGGCCGACAAATGGGCGGCGATCGAGTTCGAATTGTGGGATTCCGGCTGCCCGATCCTGCCCGCCTGCGCCGCCAATTTCGAATGCCGCACCGAGCATACCTATGACGGCGGCGACCACGTGATCTTCGTCGGGCGCGTCATCCGCATGCGCCACGACCCGGCCGTCAAGCCGCTCCTGTTCCACCAGGGCAAGTATCGTTCGGTCATCGAGCCGGCGTGACGAGGCCGTCCATGAGCAATCCCGACCCCGCCAAGGTGGTGCTGACCGAAGTCGCCGCGGCGCAGTTGCGCGATGACTTCATCGGCTGGCAATGCCGCCTGAGGCAGCTCTCCGCACGTCAGGCCGGCGGCCGGCCGCTGGACGGCATGCGCCCGCGCGTGCTCTCCACAGCGGGCGACGAGCTCTCGCCCGGCATCATAGTGCTGATCGTGGAGCACGAGCCCGCCAACAACACCCAGATGCTGCGCTTCCAGTGCCAGAAGACCAACGACCCGATCGAGCGCTACGACAAGGTGCTGGAGCTGCTGTCCTCCGCCTATTTCCAGCATCCGAGGAATTTCAGCGACGAGATGACGGGCTTGTTCGGCCCGGCCTCGGAATTGCCGGCGACCCTGCTGCATCTCGGCCGCTGCGTGCTGGAGTTCGCGCAATTCACCGAAGCCTACCGCGTGCCCTGCACCGTGACCGAACTGCCCGAGGCGCACGAGTTCTACCAGGCGACCTACTGGCACAACCACATGTTCAACCCGAACATGCCCCCGCAGATTCGCGTGCTGAGCTTCAAGCCGGATTGGCCGCATGCGAGCACCTGGCGCACGGACGCCTGACACACCTCCATACCTGTCATCCCGGGCAAGCGCAGCGCGACCCGGGACCCATGCGGCGTAACCGTGCTCCCGCTCAAATGATTTCATCGAACAGATCGCACCACTCCGGGTTCTTCTCCCGGATGAGTTCGATCTTCCACGATCGCGCCCAGCGCTTGATCCGCTTCTCGCGCTCGATCGCGCCCAGCACGCTCTCATGCTCCTCGAAATACACGAGCATCTTCACGCCATACGTCTTCGTGAAACCTGGAACTGCGCCATCGCGATGCTCAGCCGCACGCCGAACGAGGTCATTGGTGACGCCCACGTAGAGCGTCCCGCGCGGTTTGCTTGCGACAATGTACATCCAGTGCGACACAGTTGCCGCCCCCCACCGTCATCCCGGGCAAGCGAAGCGCGACCCGAGACCCATGGAATGTCGAGAATGGCACGGGAAATAGCGGTGAGGTGGCGAACGTACCATGGGTCCCGGCTCAGCCGCTGACGCGGCTGTCCGGGATGACAGTATGGGGGAGCTGTGGAGAGCTAGAACTTCTTATACGCCCGCTTCAAATCCCACAGCGGGTGCTTCTTCGACATCTGGAACTTGATCAGCAGTTCGCGCGCGATCATGTCGCGGCCCTGCTGGTCTTCAGGCAGCTTCAGGTCGGTCGGGATGGTGATCCAGCCGTTGCAGTTGCGGTCGAAGATCGCGGGGCGGCCTTCCTCGTAGCCCATGTGGACATCCTCCAGCCAGTTGAGGTCGTCCCAGCCCATCATCTCGATGTATTTCTCGAGGAACGGCGTGATGCGGGAATAGTCCGGCACCAGGTTCACATCGTAGCGATAGCCGATGTGCTGGCCGATCTCCTTCTCGCGCTTGGAATCGAGGCCGGCGGCGTCCTTGATGAACTTGTCGACGTCTTGGGTCTTGGCGGACATGTCTAGCCCTCCCTTAGTAGCGCGTCATGTCGGGCCGGCCGACGGTGTGCTGCGTGCCGGCGAGCGGCACCATCGCCATCGCCGAGGCTTCCATGGTGAGCGCGGCGAGATCTTCCGGCTCCAGCGAATGCACGTCGGTCTTGCCGCAGGCGCGCGCCATCATCTGCGCTTCGATGGTGAGCGTGTGCAGGAAGTTGTAGACCCGCTCCGCCGCCGCATCGGGATCGAGCCGCTTGCGCAGCACGGGGTCCTGCGTCGTCACGCCGACCGGGCAGCGGCCGGTGTGGCAGTGATAGCAATAGCCGGCCTCGACACCGACCTCTTTCTCGTAGTCGGCTTCCGGGATGTCCTTGTTGCAGTTCAAGGCCATCAGCGCGGAGTGGCCGATCGCGATCGCGTCGGCGCCGAGTGCCAGCGCCTTCGCGACGTCGGAGCCGTTGCGGATGCCGCCGGCATAGACCAGCGAGATCTCGCCCGACATGCCGAGATCGTCGAGCGCCTTGCGCGCCTGGCGGATCGCCGCCATGCCCGGAACGCCGGTATCCTCGGTCGCGAGATGCGGGCCGGCGCCGGTCGAGCCTTCCATGCCGTCGATATAAATAGAATCCGGCCCGCACTTGATCGCCATGCGCACGTCGTCATAGACGCGGGCCGCGCCGAGCTTCAGCTGGATCGGGATCTCGTGATTGGTGGCCTCGCGGATCTCCTGGATCTTGAGCGCGAGATCGTCGGGGCCGAGCCAGTCCGGGTGGCGCGCCGGCGAGCGCTGGTCGATGCCGGCGGGCAGCGAGCGCATCTCCGCCACCTGGTCCGTCACCTTCTGGCCCATCAGGTGGCCGCCGAGGCCGACCTTGCAGCCCTGGCCGATGAAGAACTCGCAGCAATCGGCCAGTTGCAGGTGGTGCGGGTTGAAGCCGTAGCGCGACTGGATGCACTGATAGAACCACTTGGAGGAATAGCGCCGCTCGTCCGGGATCATGCCGCCCTCGCCGGAGCAGGTCGCGGTGCCGGCCATGGTGGCGCCGCGCGCCAGCGCGATCTTCGCCTCGAACGACAGCGCGCCGAAGCTCATGCCGGTGATGTAGACGGGGATGTCGAGCTCCAGCGGCCGCTTGGCACGCGGGCCGATGATGGTCTTGGTCAGGCACTTCTCACGATA
>DASYRS010000621.1:0-5485 GCA_036004205.1 Dongiaceae bacterium | reverse complement strand
AAACTGGGGGAGGACCGAGGTGGGGGAAGCGAGCGAAGGCTCCTTCCAATGGAGGCGCGGCTTCCCCCTCCGCCGCCGACGAATGTCGGCATTCGCCGACGGGGCCTCCCCCATGTTGGGGGAGGAGTTTCGAAAGAAGGATTGCGAAGGTTATGGGTTTCAATTGCGGCATCGTCGGGCTGCCCAATGTCGGCAAGTCCACGCTTTTCAACGCCCTCACCTCCACCGCGGCGGCGCAGGCGGCGAACTATCCGTTCTGCACCATCGAGCCGAATGTCGGGCGCGTGGCGGTGCCGGATG
This sequence comes from Dongiaceae bacterium, assembly GCA_036004205.1. Classification (GTDB taxonomy): domain Bacteria; phylum Pseudomonadota; class Alphaproteobacteria; order Dongiales; family Dongiaceae; genus Dongia_A. The sequence goes on along the minus strand of DASYRS010000621.1, from coordinate 5,185 downwards.
AGCGATTGGAGAAGCTGTGCAGGGTCGGCAAGTCGGCCAAGATCATCCCGACCCAGCTGGAATTCGTCGACATCGCCGGCCTGGTGCGCGGCGCCAGCAAGGGCGAAGGCCTCGGCAACCAGTTCCTCGGCAATATCCGCGAGGTCGACGCCATCGTGCAGGTGCTGCGCTGCTTCGACGGCGAGGTCACCCATGTCGAAAATTCCGTCGACCCGATCCGCGATGCCGAGACCGTCGAGACCGAATTGATGTTGTCCGACATGGAGAGCCTTGAGAAGCGCTACGACGCGGCGGTCAAGCGCGCCAAGGGCGGCGACAAGGAGCTGAAGGCGCAGATCGACGTGATGGAACCGGCGCTGATCGCGCTGCGCGCGGGCAAGCCGGCGCGCACCGTGATCGCCGCGCTCTCGGCGGAGCAGAAACCGCAATTCAAGCAACTGCAGCTCCTGACCGGCAAGCCGGTGCTCTATGTCTGCAACGTCGATGAAAGCGCGGCGGCCGCCGGCAACGCCTATTCCAAGAAGGTGGAGGCGCGCGCCAGGTCAGAGGGCGCGGTCTCGGTCGTGATCTCCGCCGCCATCGAAGCGGAAGTTGCGCAGTTGCAGGACGAAGCGGAAAAGGCCGAGTTCCTGTCCGCCCTCGGGCTGCACGAAACCGGCCTCACGCGCGTGATCCGGGCAGGCTACGCGCTGCTCGACCTCATCACCTTTTTCACCGTCGGGCCCAAGGAGACGCGCGCCTGGACCGTGCGCCGCGGCGCCCGCGCGCCGGAAGCGGCCGGCGTCATCCACACCGATTTCGAGCGCGGATTCATCCGCGCCGAGACCATCGCCTACGAGGATTTCATCGCCAACGGCGGCGAAGCCGGCGCCAGAGATGCCGGCAAGCTTCGCTCCGAAGGCAAGGAGTACGTGGTGCAGGACGGCGACGTGCTGCACTTCCGGTTCAACGTCTAGGAATGAACTCTGTCGCGTGCCCGCCGTTTGACGGACGCCTCCGACAAGCGTTTAGTGGCGAGGTAACTCCCAGGAGCCGGCAGGCAGCCGATGCATCCGCATGAACGCGAACAGCAGGTCGCCGCGCTCGTCGCGGACGCCAGGGCCATTCTCGCGAAGCGATCATTGTCACGCGCGTCGCTCGAGGAGATCGCCGGCAGGCTGGAAGCGCTGGCCGCGCAGAACCACCTATGGTCGGAAGAGCAGTATCGCTCGCCGACCGAGGCCGAGCGGCAAAGGCGCTATCTGGTGAGCGAGGAGCCGGACCGCACATTCGCGCTCTATCTCAGCGTCATGTGCCGCGGCCGGCGAGTGCCGCCCCACAATCACACGACCTGGGCCTGTATCGCCGCAGTCGAAGGATGCGAGACGAACTACGTCTACGACCGGACCGATGACGGATCGAATCCCGGCAAGGCCAGCCTGCGTGAACGGGCCCAGGTGCGGGTCGAGCCTGGCCGCAGCATCGCCTTCATGCCGGACGACATCCATGCAGTTGCCAATGTCGACGCGCCGATGATCCGGCACATCCACTTCTACGGCCGCGCCCTCGAGGTGCTGGACCAGCGATTGATCTTCGATCCTGCCGCCGGCACCTGCAAGCCGATGGTCATGGAAATCCCATCGACCCGGTGAGATTGCATCAGGCGAGAGCGGCGACCGCCCGATTCCGCGCCGGCACCAGCGCCGCGATCATGGTCGCCGCAAGCGCCAGGCCGAACGAGCTCGACCACAGCCAGCCATAGCCGCCGGTGGCGTCGAACAGGTAGCCGCCGGCGAACGCGCCCAATGCCGCGCCGATGGAGTGGCCCGCCGAAATGAGGCCCATCGCCGTCCCAACCCTGGCCTTGCCGAGATGGCTGACGGCGAGGCTGGCGGTCGGCGGCACCGTCGCGTAGTCGAAGATCCCGAACAGGAAGGCGAAGACCCAGAGGATCGCGGTTTCCTGGATCAGGAGCGGCAGCATCAGGAAGGTGAGCGAGCGGAAGAAATAGATGCTGGCCAGCAGCAGCGTGCGGTTCATGCGGTCCGTGAGGTACCCCGCCGCGATCATGCCCAGCGTGTTGACGCCCATCAGGATGCCGAAGGCGAGCGCGCTCGGCGCCGGGGGAATGCCGCAGAATTGCGCGAAGGGGATGAGGTGCGTCTCCACCACGCCTGTTGATGTGTACCCGCAGAGCAGGAAGCTCCAGAACAGGCCGTGGAACGCCGGCCGGCGCAGCAGATAGGAGACACGCGCCGCGAAGCTTTCCCTCGTGCCTTCGACTGCGCGCACCATTGTCGCGCTGGCAGCGTTCCGCAGCAGCCACCAGGCAATGATCGCGACGATCAGGCACGCGCCCGCCAGCGCTTGGTAGCCTAGGCGCCAGCCGCCGCCGGCCAGCACCAGGCCCAGGATCGGCATGAAGACGAACTGCCCCGCCGTCGAGCCGGAGGTCGCGATGCCGACCGCCCTTCCCTGCCCCACCTCGAAGCTGCGCGCGACCGCGCTGCTGACGGCGTGGGTTGCGACCAGTCCGAAGCCGAGAGCGCCGAGGCCCGCGAAGCCGACGATGAAGGCAAGCTTGCTTTCCATGCCGGCGATGACGGACGCGCTGGCGCCGACCAGCAGCAGGCCAGCGGTGAGAATGAGGCGCGGTCCGCTGCGGTCGATCGCATAGCCGACCAAAGGCGCGAGGCCCGCCATGATGACCAGCGCCGCGGTCATCACGCCCGAGATGCTGGCCTTGGTCCAGCCGAACTCCTGGGTCCATTCCGCCATCGCGAGGCTCAGCATGCTGCGCCCGGAGAAAGCGAGGCTGAGCGCGACGAAACCGACCGCGACGATGGCCCAGCGCGCATCCAATCTGAACCTTGTCATCGGGAATTTCTCACGTGCGTTTCGCGATGTAGGCGTCGGCCAGCTCGATGAGGCGCGCGCGGCCGAAGCTGGGATCGTGGCCGGCATGCACGACCTCCACGGGGAGCTCGCGCAACCGCTTCATGGTGCGCACATAGGTCGGGATATGCGCGCCGTCGATCTCGTCCAGCAGCGGCCCGTCATAGATCGCATCGCCCGAGAAGAGGGTGCCGGTCGCCTTCTCCCACAAGCCGATGCCGCCGGGCGAATGGCCGGGCAGGTGCAGGATCTCGAAATGCCGGTTGCCGATGTCCACGACGTCGCCTTCGGTCACGATCTCCGTCACCGGAGCGTCCTTCAGCCGGTAACTTGCCATATCATAATCGACGCGGGGCAGCGCCGTTATCAAATCGCCATCAAAAGGATAGCCGGCCTTGGCCAGTTTGGCGATTTCACCGGCTCCCATGACGGAAGCCAGCAAGGTGCCGCGGTCACGCGGACTGCGCAGCTCATCGGCTTCCAGCGCGTGCACCAGGGTATGCTCGAACTCGTGATGGCCACCGACGTGGTCGGTATGGGTGTGGGTGGCGACGGCGGTCACTGTCTTGTCCAGCAGGTGCCGGGCGGCTTCGCGCAGGCTGGCGATGCCCATGCCGGTGTCGATCATCAGGTCCCGGTCGCGCCCGCGCACGTGCCAGATGTTGCAGCGCATGAGCGGGACGACATGCGGCTCCCACAGCAGGGTGATGTCGTCGCTCACCTTGCGGATCTCGAACCAGCGCTCGGCGATGGCAAGCATTAGATATCCTTGAACGGATGGCACAGCGCGCCTTGATATGGCACTATTGACCGGTCCCATCAAACGCGAAGCTCTAACGCATAAAGTTAGATTTTCTAATTCATGAAACGGAACCTGCCGCCGCTCAACGCTCTGCGCGCCTTCGAGGCCAGCGCGCGCCTCTCCAGCATGCAGCGCGCCGCCCACGAGCTGAACGTGACGCCGAGCGCAATCAGCCAGCAAGTGCAGAATCTGGAGCAGTGGGTCGGATTTCCGCTGCTGGAGCGGCGCGCGCGTCAAATGCAGCCGACCGCCGAGGGCCGCGCGTACCTGGCCGCAATCAGCGCCGCCTTCGATGCGATCGCGGCGGCGACGGCCGAGCTGTCCGAGGGCCAGGTCCCGCGCTCCATCTGCATCACCTGCACGCCGGGCTTCGCCGTGCAATGGCTGGTGCCGCGCCTGCAGCAGTTCCAGGACCAGCATCCGGAGATCGACGTGCGCATCGATGCCTCGACCCGGCTGCTCGATCTCAAGGTCGAGGCGGTCGACCTCGCGGTCCGCCACGGCAACGGGCGCTATCCCGGCTTGGTGAGCGAGAAGCTGCTGGATGACGATTTGATCCCGGTCGCCAGCCCGCGCCTGCTGGCAGGCAAAGGCCGCGTGCGCAAGCCGGCGGACCTCGTCCAGCACCGCCTGCTCCATATCGAGACCCGCGACGATTGGCGGCTGTGGTTCGCCGCCCAGGGAATCGAGATCGATTGGAAGCGCGGCCCGCTGCTGGTCGACACCGCGATCGGCGTGCAGGCCGCGACCGCCGGCAAGGGTATCGTTCTGGTCCGCCGCTCCCTCGCCGCCGACGAGCTGGCGAGCGGGCGCCTGGTCGCACCCCTGGTCCAGGGCCTTTCCAAGGGAACCGCCTACTACCTGGTCTATCTGCCGGAGAATATGGTCCAGCCGGCGGTGCGGGCCTTCCGCGCCTGGCTGCTGGAGGCGGTCGGACTGGATGCGGCCGCTTTGCCGGACCGGCGCGCGCCCTAAAGCTCGCTGGCCGGCCTGCCGTTGATGCCCCAGTTGTCGAGGCCGACCTCCTCCAGCACGATCCGCAGATCGCTCGGCTCGATCCCGAAGGCGGCCTTCACATTGCGGGCGATGGCGGCATAGGCTGCGCGCTTGGCTTCGAGCGTCCGGCCGGTGACCAGCGCGATCTCGATCACCATGCAGCGGTCGCTCTTGCCTGGTGGGGTCGGGAAATGCTCCGCGTCATAGGTGACCAAGCGGAAGCACTGGTCGTCGACCGGGATCTTGATGCCCTCGACCAGCCCATCCTGGATCGCCTTGAACAGATCGGCATTGCGCCCGTTCAGCCAGTGGTCCCGGGTCTCGATCCTCACTTGCGGCATGCCCGCTCTCCCACCTGTGATGGGTTCATTCTGATGGCACGCGGCGAACCAAGTTGCAATCGGCGGGTCGATCGCCGACCATTATGCCACGACCGGGAGCAAAGGAACCATCATGCCGCGCGCCACCAATCCGATCCGCTGGGATGCTCATTCCTGCCTGCCGCTGCTCAGC
>DASYRS010000620.1:0-4761 GCA_036004205.1 Dongiaceae bacterium | reverse complement strand
CGACGATCAGAAGACCAAGAAGCAATATGAAACCGCACCGGTCGGAAACTCCGTGGTGCTGGAAGAGCAGATGGTGAAGCTTGCCGACGCGCAGGCCAGCTATCAGCTCATGACCAATCTTTATCGCAAGCATGTCGATCTGCTGAAGATGGCGCTGGGCCGCGGCTCGTAAGCGCCTCGACGCATTTCGGTCGCCAGGAGGTGATAGATGGATCTGATGGAAAGCCTGATGATTTCCGCCGCCGGCATGCGCGCCCAGGGGCAGCGCCTGCGGGTGGTTGCGGAAAATCTCGCCAACGCGGATTCGGTCTCGGAAGTGGCCGGCGGCGATCCCTATCGCCGCAAGACCATCAACTTCAGGAACGCGCTGGACAAGGAGCTGGGACTGGAGACGGTCCAGGTCGGCAAGGTCGGCGTCGACCCCAGCGACTTCCGCATGAAATACGAGCCCGGCAATCCGGCCGCCGACGCCAAGGGCTATGTGAAGCTGCCGAACGTCAACACCCTCATCGAAATGACCGACATGCGCGAGGCGCAGCGTTCCTATGAAGCCAACCTGCGCGCCATCGAAGTTGCGCGCACGATGCTTCAGCGCACCATCGATCTGATCCGCTAGGAGAGGGCTGAGCCATGGCCAACGGAATCGCCGCCGGTGCCGGCAACGCGGTTGCCGCCTACAACGCCGCCCTCAAGCGCATGGGCGCGCCGGGCATCGAATCGCGCGACCAGGCGGGACCCGGTTTCTCCGAGGTGCTGCAGCAGCTCGCGAAGGATGCTGTCGAGACGACGAAGACCGCCGAAAAGGCCTCGCTGCAGGCGGTCGAGGGCAAGGCGGACCTTCAGCAGGTGGTGAATTCGGTGACCGCGGCGGAGCTGACGGTGCAGACCGTGACCGCCGTCCGTGACCGCGTGATCTCGGCCTACCAGGAAATCTTGCGAATGCCCATCTAAGGGCAGCGAATACAGGGCAGTCGGTGCATGGATGAGTCGGTTCTTCTCGAGGTCGGCCGCGACGCGGTGATCGTCACGCTGAAGCTCGGCGGGCCGCTCATGGTCATCGCGCTGCTGATCGGCCTCATCATTTCATTGTTCCAGGCGCTGACCCAGATCCAGGAAGTCACGCTGACCTTCGTGCCGAAGATCATCATCGTGTTCGTCGCGATGCTGTTGCTGGCGCCGTTCATGCTCCACACGCTCACCGACTTCACCGAGCGGATCATGCAGCAGGCTGTGGGATGAACCTGGAGCAGCTGGTCAGCATCAATCTGTTCCAGTTCTTTCTGGTGTTCGCGCGGCTGGGCAGCGCGATCATGCTGTTGCCCGGCTTCGGCGAGGCCTATGTGCCGCCGCGCGTCCGCCTCGTCTTCGCCCTGACGGTCAGCCTCGCGCTGATGCCGATGATCGCGAGCAGGTTGCCCGCCTTGCCGGCCGGCATGGGCCAATTCGCCGCCCTGCTGACGGTGGAGATCGGGATCGGCCTGTTCTTCGGCATGATCGCCCGCCTCATCATGCTGGGCGCGCAATCGGCCGGCAGCATCATCGCCCTGCAGATCGGCATCGCCAGCGCCCTGGTCAGCGACCCGACCACGCAGCAGCAGGCCGCCATCACCGGCAACTTCCTGCTAGCCTTGACGGTGGTGCTGATCTTCGCGACCGGCCTCGATCACATGACGCTGAAGGGCCTGGTCGGCACCTATGCGATCTTTCCGCCGGGCGAGGTGCCGCCGATGGGCGACGTGGCGGACCATGCCTCGCGCATCGTTGCGGACAGCTTCGCGGTCGCGATCGCGATGACCGCTCCGTTCCTGGTCTATGGCATCGTGTTCGCGGTGATGCTGGGACTGCTCGCGCGCCTGATGCCGACCTTGCAGGTCTTTTTCATCGCGATGCCGATGCAGATCCTCGCCGGGTTCGCGCTGATGGCGGTGGCGCTGACCGGCATGATGCTGTTCTTCCTGTCTTCTTACGAGGAACGGATGAGCGTGTTCCTCGGCGGCGGCTGAGGTCGCTATGGCAGAAGACCAGGACGATTCCCAAAAAACCGAAGACCCAACCAGTCGGCGGCTTGACGAAGCGCGCAACCGCGGTCAAGTCGCCAACTCCCGCGAAGTCAACAACCTGCTGATGCTGGGCGTGTTCTCGCTCTCGATCCTGTTCTTCGGCGGGGGCGCGGCGGGTGCGATCTACAAGGCGACGATGCCGTTCATCGAATCGCCCGACCAGGTGCCGGCAGATTTCGGCCATCTGATCCAGATGGCCTGGAAGCTGCTGGGCGTTCTGCTGATGGCGGGTGCCGTTCCCCTGGTCCTCGCCCTGATCGCCGCGATCGGCGCGGGCTATCTGCAGTTCGGCCTGGTCTGGTCGGCGGACGGCCTCATGCCGAAGCTCGACAAGATCTCGCCGCTCGCCGGGCTCAAGCGCATGTTCTCCATGCGCTCGCTGGCGGAGTTCGTGCGCGGCCTTCTCAAGCTCGCGGTGGTGGGGTCGATCGCGATGTTCCTGATCGTGCCGGAGGTGGCGCACCTCAACAAGCTGATCGGCATGGAGATGATCCAGCTCCTCGGCGAGACCAAGGCGCTGCTCGCAAAGCTGCTGATCGGCGTGGTGGCGATCGTCGCCGCCATCGCCACCATCGACGTCATCTATCAGCGCATGCAGCATCTGCGCGAGATGCGCATGTCGCGCCAGGAGATCAAGGACGAGTTCAAGGAGACCGAAGGCGACCCGCTGATCAAGGGCAGGCTGCGCCAGTTGCGCATGGAGCGCACCCGCCGCCGGATGATGGCCCAGGTGCCGCAATCCGACGTGGTTGTCACAAATCCGACCCACTACGCGGTGGCGCTGAAATACGATCCAGGGTCCATGGGCGCCCCCAAGATGATGGCCAAGGGTGTCGACAAGGTGGCGCAGAAGATCCGAGAGATCGCCAGGGAACATGGCATCCCGGTGGTCGAGAATCCACCTCTGGCGCGCGGCCTGTTCGCGGCGGTGGACGTCGACCAGGAGGTGACACCGGAGTTCTACAAAGCGGTGGCGGAGGTCATCAGCTATATCTTCAAGCTGAAGCGGCGCCGGCTCTAATCTCTTGTATGGGCGCGGCTTCTTTCGGTTATGATGGAGCCTGTTGGGGATGGGGGTCGTTGTTCATGCACCGCTTTAGCGGAGCAAGCGCCGCGCGGGATGCGGCGCGGATAAGGAACGCCAGGGTATGACCTGGTCTTGGGAGATCGGGCTGCTGGTCGCGATTTCGGTGCTGGCCTTGGTGCTGGCGCTGATCGCGTGGCGCCGCCGCTACATCGCAGACCTGCTGGAGGCCAGCCTCAACGCGACCCACCAGGGCCGCCAGGTGGTAGACCGCGTCGGGTCCGTCAAGTTCGCCAACAGCGCCTTCCGCCGCCTGTTCGGCGACGAGCCGCTGCCCCTCAATGTCATCCTGGAACGGCGCGCCTTCGATGCCACGGCCCGCGCCTCGATCGAGCGGATCGAGCATGCCCTGGCGGAACGGGGCGAGGCCCATGGCGACGTCGCCATCCTGGCGCCCGAGGGCAAGCGCGAGATCCTGGCGGTCTTCGCCAACCGGCTGACCCGGTTCGGCGACCACATGTCCTGGGGCGTCGAGGTCATCACCACCCAGCGCGAGATCGAGGAATACATCCGCTCCGACCACGAGAAGTTCGCCGACCTGATCGAGAACGCGCCGGTCGGGTTCTATTCGGTCGATGAATCCGGCCGCTTCCTGTTCGTCAATTCCACGCTCGCGCATTGGCTCGGCCTCGATGTCGAGGTCGAGGCGCAGCATCAGCTCCGGCTGCACGACCTGGTCTATCCGCGGCCACCGGAGCTCATTCCCGCTTTCTCGCCGTTTTCCGATTCCTCGGCGCGCAACGGCGAAGTGACTTTGCTGGGCCCGAACGGGCGCAAGCTGCTGGTCTATGTGCGCCAGGACGTGGTCAACGTGCAGGGCGTCGATCCCAGCGGCAAGGCCGGCATCCGCACCCGCTCCATCGTCCATGACCTGACGCGCGAGCGCGAGTTCGAGCGTGCCTTGCAGGCCTCCGAGCAATATTTCCAGCGCTTCTTCGAAGAGGCGCCGACCAGCATCCTGCTGCTCGATGCCGACCGCAAGATCGAGCAGTTGAACATCGCCTTCACCAACCTGTTCGGCGAAGCGGTGCCGGTCGGGGCGGGGCTGGGGGCCCTGGTGGTCACCGAGGATCTGCCGCAGGCGGAGGAGCATCTGCGGCGGGTGGCGGAGCTGGGCCGCGCTGTCCTGCCGATCACGCTGCGGCTGAAGGGCAAGCGCCAGCCCAGCGTCATCGTCTATGCCTCGCGGCGCGAGGATAAGGGCCAAACCGTCGGCTTCATCCTCCATCTCATCGACACCACCGAGCAGAAGCGCCTGGAGGCGCAGTTCGCCCAGTCGCAGAAGATGCAGGCGGTCGGCCTGTTGGCCGGCGGCATCGCGCACGATTTCAACAACCTGCTGACGGCGATGATCGGCTTCTGCGATTTGCTGCTGCTGCGCCATCGCGCCGGCGACCAGTCCTTCGCCGACATCATGCAGATCAAGCAGAACGCCAATCGCGCGGCGGATCTGGTCAAGCAGCTGCTCGCCTTCTCGCGCCAGCAGACCTTGAAGCCCAAGGTGCTCAAGGTCACCGACGTGATGACCGACCTCACGCATCTGCTGCGGCGGCTGGTCGGCACCAACGTCAATCTCGAGGTCATCCACAGCCGCGACCTCGGCTATGTGCGCGCCGA
>DASYRS010000619.1:0-5438 GCA_036004205.1 Dongiaceae bacterium | reverse complement strand
GCCGATGAAATGGATGCCGATATCCTGCGAGCCGGGCTTCGACTGGTGGAACTTCCAGCCGCGCCGCGACCAGTCTTCCCGGGTCTCCTTGCGGGCGCGGTAGCCGTTGGCGAACACGGTCTCGATCCGCTTCCAGCCGTCATCCTCCGACAAGCCGCTGAGATCGAGCAGGCCGCAGCGGGTGGTCAGGCCGCCGAGGCTGCGCACCGTGTAGGCACCGCGGCTGAAGCCGAACAGATAGATCGTATCGCCGGGCTGGTAGTTGCGGCACAGCCAGTTATAGGCGCTCTGGATATTGCGATCGAGGCCAAGGCCGATCCCGCCACCCAGCACGCGGTTGACGAGGCCGGGATCGGTGCCGACCCCCGTATGGTAATACCTCTTCTGCGCGATGCCACTGGCGCTCTGATCGGCGATGCAGTTATCCAGACGAACAACATTGGTCGCGGTGGAAACGCCGCCATCCTTCTGGTCCGCGGTGTTCCAGGTGCCGTCGCAGGAAATGACAAGGTTCGTCATGATCGCCCCCCAGCAACATGAGATTGATATGACCGTGGCGTTCGAGGCCGCCTTTGTAGCACCAATCGGCGTCACGCTCGGAGACACCAGCAGGAAAAAGCGTTAAACTCGGAAAATACTATGGGAGTGTGCAGGCGCTCCGTCGGAACCTTAACCCACGGTGATCTCCATGAACGATACCGCAAACGCCCATGGCTTCGCGTTCACCGCGATCGATGGCGCGGCTCTGCCGCTGTCCAAGTTCAAAGGCAAGGCCGTGCTGGTGGTGAACACGGCCTCGGAATGCGGTTACACGCCGCAATACAAGGATCTCGAGGCATTGTGGCAGCGTTACCGCGATCGCGGCCTCGTGGTGCTGGGCGTGCCGTGCAACGATTTCGGCGCGCAGGAACCGGGTTCCGAGAAACAGATCCGGGATTTCTGCGAAGTGAATTACGGCGTCGATTTTCCGCTGACCGCCAAGGCGCACGTGACCGGCAAGGACGCGCACCCGTTCTACCAATGGGCGGCTGCGGTGGCGGGCGAAGCCGCCAGCCCGCGCTGGAACTTCCACAAATACCTGATCGGGCCGGACGGCGCGCTCGCCGCCTGGTTTCCGACCAAGACCGCGCCGACCGCGAAGGACGTCACCAACGCGATCGAAGCGGCCCTGCCTTAGACGACCCGCTCTCCGCTGTCTGCCTTGCGCATCGCCTTGCGCCGCGCCACCAGGTTGAGCGCCTCCACGCCGGCCGAGAAGGCGATGGCGAAGTAGATGTAGCCTTTCGGGATGTGGAAGTGCAGCGCCTCGGCGATCAGCGCCGTGCCGATCAGCAGCAGGAACGAGAGGCACAGCATCTTCACCGTCGGATGATTGTGCACGAAACGCCCAACCGGCGCCGCGGCCACCAGCATCACGATCATCGCCGCCACCACCGCCGCCACCATGATGGAGAGGTGGTTCGCCATGCCGACCGCGGTGATGACGGAATCCAGCGAGAACACGATGTCCAGGATGGCGATCTGCACAATGGCGGCAAGGAACGAGAGATAGGCGCGCTTGCCCCCGGCCGCACCTTCGCCTTCGACGGAATGATGGATTTCCATCGTCGCCTTGACCAGCAGGAAGACGCCGCCGCCGCCAAGGATGATGTCGCGCCAGGACAGCTCGTAGCCCCAGAAAGTTGCGATCGGCGTGACCAGCCCCGCGACCCAGGAGATCGAGAACAGCAGAGCCAGCCGCGTCAGCAGCGCCAGCATCAGGCCCCAGCGCCGCGCCGAATCCTGCTGTTCGGGCTTGCAGCGCGACGCGACGATCTGCACGAACATGAGGTTGTCGATGCCGAGCACGATTTCGAGCGCGGCCAGGGTCGCGAAGGCGGCCAAGGCTTCGGCCGTCAAGATCTCCGACATCATCTCCGGCATGGGTCTCCATCCCTTAAGCAAACAAGGCGGCCGCGTCGCTCCCCGTGCGGGGGTGGCGCGGCCGGCTTCCCGTCATATAGGAGAGGCTCGCGGCTTTTGCCAGCGGGGCCATCGGCCGCGATTCTACGCGGTTTTTCGCCTGGAACCGACCATCTCCGCCCACCCAGCGCCACGGATCTGCAGGCATTTGCGCGCGGATCGGGCTTGTCCTAGGGTCGTTGCGGGCAATGACGCGGGGGCGCCGGACGGGGTCATGAAGGTCAAGGACATCAAGGTTTTCATCGTCGGCAATCCGCCGCCCAGCTTCGGCGGCCGCTATTTCCTGTTCGTGAAGCTGGCGACCGATAACGGCATCACCGGCATCGGCGAGATCTATTGCGACAGCTTCGGACCGCAGGTCGTCAAGGCGATGGCCGAGGACGTGTTCGGCCGGTACGCGCTGGGCATGGACCCGTTCCACATCGAGAGCCTATGGCGCAAGGTCTATAGCAGCGGCTACTCGCAGCGCCCCGACCCCTCGCTGATCGGCGTGCTGTCCGGCATCGAGATCGCGCTGTGGGACATCCTCGGCAAGGCGACGGACAAGCCGGTCTACGAGCTGCTGGGCGGGCGCGTGCATGAGCGGCTGCGCAGCTACACCTACATCTATCCGCAGGCCGGCGAGGATGAGAGCATCTACCACAATGCCGAGTTGTCGGCAAAGCGCGCGGCCGAATATGTGAAGCAGGGCTTCACCGCGGTGAAGTTCGATCCCGTGACGCCTTACACCGCATTCGATCCGCGCCAGCCCTCGCTGGAGGCGCTCGACCGCGCGGAGAAATTCTGCCGCCTGTTGCGCGAGGCGGTCGGCAGCAAGGCCGATCTGCTGTTCGGCACGCACGGCCAGTTCACCGCATCGGGCGCCATCCGCCTCGCCAAGCGGATCGAGCCCTACGATCCGTTGTGGTTCGAGGAGCCGACGCCGCCGGAAATGCCGGAGGAGATGGCGCTGGTCGCGCGCGGCACCGCGATCCCGGTCGCGACCGGCGAGCGGCTGTGCACCAAATACGAATTCTCCCGCGTGCTGGAACTGCGTGCCGCCTCGATCCTGCAGATGGCGCTGGGCCGCGTCGGCGGCATCTGGGAAGCCAAGAAGATCGCGGCGATGGCCGAGACCCACTACGCGCAGATCGCGCCGCACCTTTATTGCGGGCCGGTCGAAGGCGCGGCCAACATCCAGTTCGCCGCCTCGCTGCCGAATTTCCTGATCCTCGAAAGCATCCAGACCTGGAGCGGCTTCCATTCCGATCTGCTCAAGAAGCCGATCCGCTGGGAGGACGGCTATGTCATTCCCTCGACCGAGCCGGGGCTTGGCATCGAGCTCAATGAGGATGTCGCCCTCGCGCACCCCTATACCGGCGACCGGCTGCATCTCGAGATGACCAACCATCCGGTGGCGTAGGGATGCGGTACGGTTTCATCGGGCTCGGTCATCTCGGCGGTCATCTGGCCGCGAGCTTGCTGCGTCACAATCCCGCGCTGATGGTTCACGACCGCGACCGGAGCGCCGCCGAAAGCTTGATCGCCAAGGGAGCCGCCTGGGCGGAGAGTCCAAAGGCTCTAGCCACGAATTGCGACGCCGTCGTCACCTGCCTGCCATCGCCGGCGATGAGCGAAGCGGTGCTGACCGGTCCGGACGGCATCCTGGCGGGGCTTCGTGCGGGCGGGACCTGGATCGAGATGAGCACCCTTGGCCGCGACGAAATCCTGCGCCTGGCGAAGCTGGCCGAAGCGCACGGCGTCGCCGTGCTGGAATCGCCGGTGACGGGCGGCGTGCACCGGGCGGCGGAAGGCAAGATCACGGTCCTCGCCGGCGGCGACAAGGCGCTGTTCGATCTGCACAAGCCGGCGCTGCAGGCGATGGGCGGCGAGATCTTCCATATGGGCCCGCTGGGCGCGGCGGCGGTGATCAAGGTGATCACCAACATGCTCGCTTTCATCCACCTGGTCGCGGCCGGCGAGGCGCTGATGCTGGCGAAGAAGGGCGGCCTCGATCTGGCGCAGGCATTCCATGCGATCCGCGCCAGCTCCGGCAACAGCTTCGTGCACGAGACCGAGAGCCAGCTCGTGCTCAACGGCAGCTACGATATCGGCTTCACCATGGATCTCGCCTGCAAGGATCTCGGCTTTGCCATGGGGATGAGCCGGGAGTTCGGCGTTCCGCTGGAGTTGGCGCGGCGCACCGCCGAGATTTTCCAGCAGGGCCGCGCCAATTATGGCGGCGGGGCGCAATCGACCCAGATCGTGAAGCTGCTGGAGGATGCGCTGGGAACCGATTTGCGCGCGCCCGGGTTTCCGGCCAGACTGACCGACTAGACACATCCACGTCCGCGAACAGCCGGAGGCCGCGCGATGCGGAGAATCCGCCTTGCTCTGGCAGTGGCCTGCATCTTGTGGGGCGGTGGCGCCGCCGCGCAGACCGGCGACGCGCCGCGGGTCGATGTTGCGCTGGTGCTGACAGTCGATGCGTCCGGCAGCATCGATCCGCCGGAATTCCAGTTGCAGAAGGAGGGGATCGCCGGCGCGGTGGCCGATCCTGAAGTACTGTCGACCATCCAGTCGGGCCGCAACGGGCGGATCGCGATCGCCTACGTGGAATGGGGCGCGCCGGGCGGCGCGCAGATGGTGGTTGACTGGATGTTGATCAGCGATGCCGCAAGTGCCGCTTCTTTCGGCAGCGCGGTCCTCGGGGCGCCGCGATCCGTGCAGAGCTACAACGCGATCGGCGATGCGATTGACCTTGCGGTCAACTTGTTCGGAAGCTGCCCCTGCCAGCCGACGCGCCGGATCATCGACGTGTCCGGCGACAATCCCGACAACCGCAGCCATCATCCCGGCCCGCTGGCGCGCGATGCCGCGGTGGCCCAGGGAATCACCATCAACGCGCTCGCGATTCTGCAGGATGGCCGGCTTGGGCCCAATGGACGGCCCTGGCTGGTCGAAACCTATGAACGGACCATTATTGGCGGGTTTGCCGCCTTCGCGATGGCCGCCAACAGCCGGGCGGATTTCGCCCGCGCTCTGCGCGACAAGATGGTCCTGGAGATTTCCGGGGTAGCGCCGCCCCGGCCAGAAGACGGGCCGGACGATCTGGCCGCACGGATACAGTGAACCAATGGAATGTTGGTCCAGCGGCCCTCTGACCTTCCGCAGCATTGACAGGCAAGGAATCCGCCCGGCACAGTAGCGCCGAGGCTTTGCGTTAAAACGAAAAAAACAAAAGAGACTAAATTCTTGCGGGGGACATGATGGTCTCGGCTGCGGCCGTAGAAGCAAAAGGCGTCTCCAAGGTATTTGGCGCCGGTCCGGATAGTGTCCGAGCTTTGGACAGCGTTTCTGTCACGATCCGGCAAAACGAGTTTTTTACGCTGCTGGGTCCGTCCGGCTGCGGGAAGACCACGCTGCTGCGCCTGATCGCCGGCTTCGATTTTCCGACCGATGGCGAGATCCTGCTGTATGGCCAGGACATCGCGCCC
>DASYRS010000618.1:0-4360 GCA_036004205.1 Dongiaceae bacterium | reverse complement strand
TTTCCGCCGCTGGCACCGCGAGGCGGCGATCCGCGCGCGCAAGGCCGGATACGATATCGTCTACGTCTATGCCGGGCATGACCTGACGTTGCCCATGAACTTCCTGCAGCGCCGGCGCAACACCCGCACCGACGAATATGGCGGCAGCCTGGAGAACCGCGTGCGCCTGTTCCGCGAGGTGATCGAGGATACCAAGGACGCGGTCGGCGACACCTGCGGCGTCGTGGTGCGCTTCGCGACCGACGAGATGATGGGACCGGACGGCATCACCGCCGAGGGCGAGGCACGCGATGTCGTCGCCATGCTCGCCGATCTGCCGGACCTGTGGGACGTCAATGTCAGCGATTGGAAATATGATTCCTATACCTCGCGCTTCGCGGAGGAGGGCTACCAGGAGCCGTTCACGTCGTTCGTGAAAAAATTCACCACCAAGCCGGTAGTCGGCGTCGGACGCTTCACCTCGCCGGACACCATGGTCTCGCAGATCAAGCGCGGCGTGCTCGACATGATCGGCGCCGCCCGGCCCTCGATCGCCGACCCATTCCTGCCGAAGAAGATCGAGGAGGGCCGGGTCGAAGATATCCGCGAATGCATCGGCTGCAACATCTGCGTCACCGGCGATGCCACCATGACGCCGATGCGTTGCACCCAGAACCCGACCATGGGCGAGGAATGGCGCAAGGACTGGCACCCGGAAGTAATCGGCGCGCGCGGGTCCGAGGACCGCGTGCTGATCGTCGGCGCCGGACCGGCGGGGTTGGAAGCGGCACGTGCGCTAGGACAGCGCGGCTACGAGGTGCATCTGGCCGAGGGGACGACGGAACTGGGCGGGCGCGTGACCAAGGAATCGCGGCTGCCCGGACTTTCGGCGTGGGCGCGGGTGCGCGACTACCGCGTGCATCAGACGGCCAAGATGCCGAACGTGACGGTCTATCGCGACAGCAGGCTGACGGCGGATAACGTGCTGGAATTCGGCTTCGAGCGCGTGGTGCTGGCGACCGGCGCGACCTGGCGACGCGACGGCTATGGCCGCAGCCACTTCGCGCCGATCCCGGGGTTGGAACAGGCGAAGGTGCTCACGCCCGATGACATCATGGCCGATAGATTGCCGCCGTCAGGGCCGGTCGTGGTCTACGATACCGAGGAATTCTACCTGGCCGGCGTGATCGCGGAAAAACTGCGCAAGGCGGGCAACGACGTGACGCTGGTGACGCCGGGCGATACCGCGTCCGCCTGGGCCGGCAACACGCTTGAAGGGGTGCATATCAACAGGCAGCTTCGGCGGCTCGGCATCGCGGTGGTGACTCATCACGACGTGACGCGCCTCGCCGCCGACCACGTGGAGATCACCTGCGGCTATGCGGGCACCAGGCAACAGATCGCGGCGGCTTCCATCG
This sequence comes from Dongiaceae bacterium, assembly GCA_036004205.1. Classification (GTDB taxonomy): domain Bacteria; phylum Pseudomonadota; class Alphaproteobacteria; order Dongiales; family Dongiaceae; genus Dongia_A. The sequence goes on along the minus strand of DASYRS010000618.1, from coordinate 2,963 downwards.
TGCTGGTCACATCGCGCTTGCCGAACGAGGAGTTGTATCTCGATCTGAATGCCAGGCCCGCGGAGATGAAGGAGGCCGGCATCAAATCGGTCACGCGCATCGGCGATTGCCTGGCGCCCGGCTTGATCGCGCATGCGGTCTATCACGGCCACCGCTATGCCCGAGAGCTCGACGCTCCGCCGCAGGGCGAGGTGCCGTTCAAGCGCCATTTGCCGCTGGTGACGGTGCCGTAATCAGCTCCATCCTTACCCAATCACCCGTCCCCCAAATTGGGGGAGGTCGGGTGGGGGAAGCGTGCGAAGGCTTCTTCTGATGGAAATGCGGCTTCCCCCTCCCTAACCCTCCCCCGTGTCGGGGGAGGCGTCTCGCTATTCCACAAATTCCTTCGCCGCCGGCGACCGTGCCGGGTGGTGGAATTCGCCGCGGGGGTCGAGCTCGGGCGCGCCGTAGACGTTCTGGATGTTGGGAACGGGCACGAAGTCGCTCTGCTCTTTCGGGGTCTTGGCGCGGCGGCGGAACACGCGGTAGAGCGCGAACAGGGCCACGAACGCGAACCCGATTCCGATATAGAAGAAGAGGCCGGCCGGTCCGACCCATTCCATCACGAAACCGATCAGGGTCGGACCGGCGCAGGCGCCGACGCCCCACAGGAACAAGAGGCCGGCGGCCGCCGGCACGAAATCCTTGCGGTCGACATAGTCGTTGGTCTGGCCGACCCCGAGGGCATAGAGCGGCGACTGGAAGGCCGTCAGCAGGAAGAACATGACGAGCAGCCAGGCGAAGGGCAGCTCCGGCATCACTGCGATGGCCAGCGCCATCATCGCGGCGATCACCATGCTGCCGATGATGACCGGCCGGCGGCCATAGTGGTCGGAGATGTAGCCGACCGGATATTGCACGATCAGCGCGGCGGTGGTGCCGATGGCGATCAGGACCGAGAGTTCGCGCGGGGTGTGGCCGATCCGCTCGACATAGACCGGCAGCAGCGAATAGAACCCACCCGTCAGCAGCCCCGAGGCGAAGCAGCACGTGACACCCGTGGGCGAGGCCAGGATCAGCTTCCCGATGCCGAAGGACTGGCGGTGGCCGATCTCCGGATTGCCGACCTTGGTCAGCGCCAGCGGGATCATGGAGGCGGCCAGCAGGATGGTCGAAATCTCGAACAGGATGTCGCTGTAGGTGTTGGCGACATTGAGCGACAAGGGCGACAGTCCCGAGGCGCCCCACGACACCACCATGTAGACCGCGAAAATGCGGCCGCGATTGTCCTCCGAGGCCTTGTCGTTGAGCCAGGATTCGATCACCACGAAGGCGCCGGCGACGGCATAGCCCGACATGATCTTGAAAATCGCCCAGGCAACGATGTTGTCGGTGACCGCCAGCAGCAAAGTCGCGATCGACGCGACAACCGCGAACACGCCGAACGCGCGGATATGGCCGACCCGGTGGATCAGCCGCTCGCAGGTCAACGAGCCCAGGAGAAACCCGACGAAGTAGGCGGAGAATACGATGCCGATCAGGAACGACGGCACGTCGCGCGAGGCCATCTGGATGCCCATGACGGCGCCGACGATACCGAGCGCGCCCTCGATCAGGACGATCCCCAGCAGGACCGGAACGACCGGCTGCACAGCTTTCCACATGATGGTCCCCCAACTGGCAGTCGTTATTCGACCAACGGCGCTTGCCCGCGCTTCAACAGTCCATTGGCGATGATGAGGCGCTGGATTTCGCTGGCGCCTTCCCAGATCCGTTCGACACGGAGTTCGCGGTAGAACCGCTCCGCCACGTTCTCGCGCATATAGCCGCGGCCGCCGAAGATCTGCACCGCGCGGTCGGCGACGCGGTTCGCCATCTCGGAGGCGTAGAGCTTCACCATGGAGCTTTGGGCGTGGCTGACCTTCACGTCCTCGCCGGCATCGATCGCCTCGGCCGTGCGATAGACCATCAGGCGCGCGGCCCACAGCTCGGTCAGGCTGTCGGCCAGCATGAACTGGATCGCCTGCTTGTCGGCCAGCTTCTCGCCGAACAACGTGCGCTCCTTGGCAAAGGCCGTCGCCTCGTCGATCAAGCGCTCGGCCGCGCCGCAGCAGCGCGCGCCGATCATCAGCCGCTCGTAGCGGAACCAGTCGCGGGTGAAGCCCATGCCGTCGCCCTCCGCGCCGATGCGGTTGGCGGCGGGTACGCGCACGTCCTTGAAGCGGTAGATCGGATGATGCGCGGCGAAGGTGTGGGAGTAGGCGGGCGATCGCACCATCTCGATGCCCGGCGTATCGCTGTCCACGAAGAACAGGCAATGCGCGCCGGCGTTCGGGCCGTCGGCGAGCTTGCCCTGGAAGATGATGACGTCGGCGAGGTTGCCGGAGGTGACGTGCCACTTCTCGCCGTTGAGCACATAGTGCTCGACGTCGCGCCGCGCGGTCGCCTGGATTGCGTCGACGTCGGAGCCGGCCTCGGCCTCGGTGATGGCGTAGCATTCGTGGCGCCGGTCGGCGATCAGCGGCTTGACCCAGGTTTCGATCTGGTGGGGCGAGCAGGCTTCGGTCATCCAGCGCTGGACGTTCGAAAAGCGCCACCCGAGGGCATTGGTGACGCGGCCGGTCTGCTCTTGTGCGACCGCCTGCAGCAGCATCGAGCAGCCGCCTCCACCCAGTTCCTTCGGCGCGTCCATCGAGCTGAGGCCGAGGTCGCGCGCGATCTTCTTCTGGCGCGCGAGGATTTCCGGCGGGACTTCGCCGTGATTCATCTCGGCATGCACTTCCCACGGAATCAGCTCTTCGTCGACATAGCGGCGAACGGCGGCTTGGAGGGCGCGCGCCTCCGCTGGCAGGGGATAGGGCATGACGACCAACCTGTTGAACATAAGGGTACACGGAATGCGGCCCGCGACGGGGCCGCTTGACTCAGGCGGTGGCGACCTTGGCGGCGCCACCGGTGCTTTGTCGGCCGAACTCGTTGGGGAA
>DASYRS010000617.1:0-2814 GCA_036004205.1 Dongiaceae bacterium | reverse complement strand
GCCGGACGCCGCGCAGCAGCGTGACCCCGCCTTCGCCGCCGCCTTGACCCAGAAGGTGCCGATGGGGCGGTTGGGAAAGCCCGAGGATCTGGCCGGGGCCGCTGTGTTCCTTGCCAGCTCCGCCTCGCGCTACGTCACCGGCGCCAACCTGCCGGTCGACGGCGGCTGGACCGCGTGGTGAGCGGAGGCTCTCGCTGCCGCGTCGTTCTGCAGGCGCGCATCAGTTCCACCCGGCTGCCCGGCAAGGTGCTGCTGCCGATCTGCGGCCTGCCTGTTGCTGTGCTCGCGGCGCGGCGGGCGGCGCAGGGCGGCGTCGAGACCATCGTCGCCACCTCCGACCATGCCAGCGACGACCGGTTGGCGGAGACCCTGCGAAAACATGATGTGCGCCATGTGCGCGGGCCATTGGACGACGTGCTGGCGCGGTTCATCGCCGCGACCGCCGACCTCGACGACGGCGACATCTGCGTTCGCTTGACCTCCGACAACGTGTTCCCGGATGGCGATTTCGTGCGCCGCTTGATCGCGGCAGCGGGCGGCAACGGAGGGGGCTATTCCGGGTTCACCGGCGGCTCTGACGGCTGGCCCTACGGCCTTGCCGGTGAGGCTATCCGGGTCGGCCTGCTGCGTCAGGCGGACCGCGCGACCCGAGAGCCGCACGACCGCGAGCACGTCACGCCCTGGGTGATCCGACAATGCGGGCGCAACGCGCCCTCGATCCCGCGCGTCGATGGGCTGGATTTGGCGAGCCTGCGCTGCACCATCGATACACTGGATGACTATCGCAATGTCTCTGCCGCCCTGGCGGGGCTGGACGATCCTATCAGCGCCCCTTGGCAAGCGCTGTGCCAACGCCTGGCGCGTTGGTCCGCCCGCGCGCAACCGTTTGTGCCGGCGCGCATCGTATCGGGCGAACTGCAGGCGAGCCTGGTGCTGGGCGGCGCGCAGTTCGGCATGCCCTACGGCATCGCCAATCGCGCGGGCAAGCCCGACGACGAGGAATTGCATGCCATTCTCGATCTGGCGGAACGGGCCGGCATCTCGCACCTCGACACCGCGGCAGGCTACGGCGACAGCGAGGCGCGGATCGGATCGGCGCTGGCGCCGGACAGCCCGCTTTCCATCGTCACCAAGCTGCCGCCCAATCTGCTGGACGGTCAGCCATCCGCAGCTGAGGCGTCCCAGCGGGTCCATGTCGCCATCGATCGATCCTTGTGGCTGCTGCGCCGGTCAAGTCTCGACGCCGTCCTTCTACACCGGTTCGAGCACTACCAAGGATCGGAGAGTGCGGTCTGGCGGACGCTTTTGTCCATGAAGCAGGACGGCAAGATCGGGCGCATCGGCGCATCGGTCTACCAGCCGGAGGAGCTGTCGGCGCTGCTGCAAAGCCCCGAAGTCGGGCTGGTGCAGCTTCCTTTCAACATCCTCGACCGGCGCTGGCTGGAACCGTCGCTCCAGCGCGACATCGCCGCGCGCCCGGATGTGATCCTGCATGGCCGCTCCGCTTTGCTGCAGGGGCTCCTGACCATGGACGATTCCGCGCAATGGCCCATTGCGGACCACGGCCTTGCGCGCCGCTGCATTGCCGACCTCGGGGCCACGGCCGCGGCGCTGGGGCGGGAGAGCGTCGCCGACCTTTGCTTCGCATATGCCCGCGCTCAGCCCTGGCTGGCCGGGATCGTGGTGGGCGCCGAGACGGCGGCCCAGATGGCGGAGAACATCCGCCTGTTCCGGACGCCACCCTTGGCGCCGGACCAGGCGAAGACCGCGGCGGCTTCGTTGCCGCATCCCTTGCCAGAGCAATTATTGAATCCGGCGCGGTGGCCGCGACGCTGAGTCGCTTCCGCCGCCGTGCCGATGGTAGAATTATTTAGAATCAATTGGTTAATTGCTCGACGGATGGATGACATACAATCCATCGCTGGACAGAATGATAGAGCAACATTATTGCAATCACGCGCCGGCGTGGCGCGGTTCGCCCTGACTCGGGCTCTCGAATGGTGGTGCAAGGCAAAGCATGTTTGACGGCAAATCGGTCCTGATCACCGGCGGCACCGGGTCGTTCGGCAAGAAGTTCATCGAGACGCTGCTGGCGCGGCACAAGCCGCGCCGCGTCATCGTCTATTCCCGCGACGAGCTGAAGCAGTTCGAGATGGCGCAGGTCTTCAATGCGAGCTGCATGCGCTATTTCATCGGCGACGTGCGCGACGGGCCCAGGCTGCGCCAGGCCTTCAACGGCGTCGACTACGTGGTGCATGCCGCCGCGCTGAAGCATGTGCCGGTGGCTGAATACAACCCGCTCGAATGCCTGAAGACCAATGTCGGGGGAGCGGAGAACGTCATCAACGCCGCCATCGACACCGAGGTGGAAAGGGTCATCGCCCTCTCCACCGACAAGGCGGCCAATCCGATCAATCTCTATGGCGCGTCCAAGCTGGCGTCCGACAAGCTGTTCGTCGCCGCCAACAACATCGCCGGCGGCCACCGCACGCGCTTTTCCGTCGTGCGCTACGGCAACGTCGTGGGCTCGCGCGGCTCGGTCGTGCCGTTCTTCCGCGGCCTCATCGCGCAGAACGCCAAGGAGCTGCCGATCACCGATGCGCGCATGACGCGGTTCTGGATCACGCTGCAGCAGGGCGTCGATTTCGTGTTTGAGAATTTCAAGCGCATGCATGGCGGCGAGATCTTCGTGCCCAAGATTCCGTCCGTTCGCGTGGCGGACCTGGCGACCGCAATGGCGCCGGATCTCCCGCAGAAAGTCGTCGGCATTCGACCGGGCGAGAAGCTGCACGAGGTCATGTGCCCGTCCGACGA
>DASYRS010000616.1:0-2637 GCA_036004205.1 Dongiaceae bacterium | reverse complement strand
GATCTCCCGCTCCGGACGCATGGCGATTGCGACCGGCGCCGTCCGCGCGACCGTGAAGTAGACCAGCGCCGCACCGGCGAGATTGAGCAGCGCGAACAGATAGAAGTTCGTTGCCAGGCCGAAATGATCGGCGACCGCCGATGACATCAGGCGGCCGAACAGGTTGCTTGCGACATTGCCGGTGACGTAGGCGGCGAAGGCGCCGGCGGAGTTCCTGGCGCTGAAGTGCTCGCCGAGATAGGCCAGCGTCAGCGCGAACGCGGCCGCCATGAAGACACCCTGTGTGACCCGCAGAACGGCGAAGGCGATGAGGCTGGGCGCCACCGACAGCAAGGCGGTAGGCACCGCGAGCAGAGCGAGGCTGGCGAGGATGCCGCGCCTTCGATCGATCCGCCGGCCAGCCAGGGCGACGGCCAGGCTCGACAGCGCCATGCCGAAGGTGCAGGCGTTGACCGCCACGCCCATGGCGGCCGGACTGACATCATAGGCGCGCGCCAGCGTCGGCAGCAGGGCCTGGGTGGCGAACAGGTCGACCAGCGTCAGGAACGCCGTCAATCCGATCACCAGCGTACGCCCGAAATTTCCAGCCGTATCCGGAGCCGCCGCCGTGGCGGTCCGCAAAGCGATCGTGTTCATGTTCGGATCAATCCCTCGTCATGCGAAAGCGACGCCCGACACCGAGGCCGAACGCCGCGCTTCGCGTGAATGCGCACCTACATGTTGACGTCGTTCGGATCGTGCAGGATGTCGGAAGAGATCAGCACCACCGGCTTCTTGCCGGTGTTCTTCCACCAGTGCGAACGGCCGGCATCGACCGACACCTCGCCGGCCTTGTGCACCAGCGGGATGGCGCAGGTGCTGGCATACTCGGTGATCTCTCCGGCAACCACATAGATCAGGGCCGGGCGGTCGGCGTGGCTGTGCCAGGGAACGATGCCGCCCGGCTGGACGACCAGTTGGCGCATGCGGAACTGGTGATCGCCCAGCGCCACCTTTTCCTTGGCGAGGTCGATGTGGGCCAGCACCGTGTCGGTGACGTCCTTGGGCATGGTCGGGCCCATCGCCTGGCCCTTGCCGTCGGCGACGACCTTGTCGGCCGGGCATTCGCCGGCCATGGCGGTGGAGGCCGTTGCGATGCCGGCGGCCGTGATGACGGCGGCCATGGCGACCTTCCGCCACGGCAGCAGGAACTTGGTAAACATTGCGAGACTCCTCAGTGGCTGAAAGCGGACGCGTCAATCGCGCCGCACCATCGGAGCATCGTCGATGCCGCGCAGCATGGAAAATGCTGGTCTTCTATCGGTTTGATGATGGCACGGCATCGGCTGGGCGGCCGGAAAATGACCCGGTCCTATGGTATCGATGCAGTCTAGGCATCGCCCGGGACCATGCCGATGGATTATGGTTCTGCCTGGAGCCGAGGGAGCCGAGCCCATGGAAATGCACCAGATTCGCTATTTTCTCGCCGTCTGCGACTGCCTCAACTTCACCCGCGCGGCGGAGACCTGCAACGTCACCCAGCCGGCGCTGACCCGCGCGGTCCAGAAGCTGGAGGAGGAGCTGGGCGGCCTCCTGTTCCGGCGCGAGCGCAAATACACCCACATGACGGATCTCGGCCATCTGGTGCGCCCGCAGCTCGAAGCTATCCTGGCGCAGAGCGAGAGCGCCAAGTCGACGGCCAAGAGCTTCCTGCAATTGAAGGACGCGCCGCTGAAGCTCGGCGTCATGTGCACCATCGGCCCGATGCGCTTCATCGGATTCCTCGCGACCTTCGGGCGCGACAATCCGGGCATCGAGGTCTCGCTGATGGAATCGGTGCCGCAGCGCCTGGCGGACTCGCTGATGGCGGGCGAGCTCGACGTCGCGATGATGACCCGGCCGGCGGAGGGCCACGACCGGCTCGATCTCCACCCGCTCTACGAAGAGCGCTTCATGATCGCCTGCGCGCCCGGCCACCGGTTCGAGCAGATGGAGGCGGTGCCGATGGCCGACATCGCCGGCGAAGCCTACCTCACCCGCGCGAACTGCGAATATATCGGCTATCTCGAAGGCGTGCTCGAGGAGCGCATGATCAAGGTGCAGGACGTCTATCAGTCGGAGCGCGAGGACTGGATCCAGTCCATGGTGCTGGCCGGCATGGGCATCTGCTTCATCCCCGAATACACGCCGGTCATCCCCGGCATCGTCACGCGCCCGATCGTCGAGCCGGAGGTGACGCGCACCATCCACATCGTCACCGTCGCCGGCCGCCGCTTCTCGCCCGCGGTCGCAGCCTTCATCAAGGCGGTCGACAAATTCAAATGGCCGCCGCTCTCCACCGTGCCCCAGCCCGGCGCACAGAAGGGCAAGCTGAAGGCGGCGAGCTGACTTCGCCGCGACCGCTTTGTTGCCGTGAGCGCACAGAACTGTTTCTGATTCTCGTGCTAATCGCGCGCGGATGCCGTTCCCATATGACAGGCTGACGTGCGCTCAAGGAGGATCGGATGGGCTTGCTGGTGGATGGAAAATGGCAGGCGGAAGCCGGCAGATGGGCCGATTCCAAGGGCCGGATGCAGCGTCCCGAATCCATCCTGCGCAACTGGATCACGCCGGACGGCAGTGCCGGCCCGACCGGGCGCGGCGGCTTCAAGGCGGAAG
>DASYRS010000615.1:0-3077 GCA_036004205.1 Dongiaceae bacterium | reverse complement strand
CCCACCACGCAGATATTGCGATGCGCCTGCGCCAGCAGGCGTAACCACAGATACTGCACGACATTGCTGTCCTGGTACTCGTCGACCAGGATGTAGCGGAACTGCTTCTGGTAGCGCGCCAGGATCTCCGGCTCCTTGCCGAACAGCGTGACATTATGCAGCAGCAGGTCGCCGAAATCGCACGCGTTCAAGGTCGCGAGACGCTGCTGGTATTCGCGGTAGATGCCGAGGATCCGCCCGCCGCCAACCTCCGCCTGTTCCGCCGCGCTCACCTTGTCGGGAGTGAGGCCGCGATCCTTCCAGCGCTCGATGATGCCGAGCACAACGCGCGAGGGCCATTTCTGGCTGTCGAGCCCTTCGGCCTGGATGATCTGCTTCACCAGGCGCAACTGGTCGTCGGTATCGATGATGGTGAAGTTGGGCTTGAGCCCCGCCGCCTCCGCATGCTGGCGCAGGATGCGCGCCGCGAGCGCGTGGAAGGTGCCGAGCCACCAGCCTTCCACCGGGCGGCCGATCAGATGCGCCACCCGCGCCTTCATTTCGCCCGCAGCTTTGTTGGTGAAGGTCACAGCCATGATTTCGAACGGCCGCGCCTTGCCTGTCATAAGCAGATGGCCGAGCCGCGTGGTCAGAGCGCGGGTCTTGCCGGTGCCGGCTCCGGCCAGCACCAGCACCGGCCCGTCCTGCGCCAGGACAGCCTCGCGCTGCCGGTCGTTGAGGCCGGCGAGATAAGGAAATTTCAGGTCGAGTTCGATGGTCGAGTCGTTCATTGCGGACCTTATACACGTGGGCGGCAGCGCTTGACAGGGCAAGCCGCGCGAGTCGAAAACCCTGCCCAATCAACAACTTTTTCCAGCGAGGTGCGCATGCCGAGCGCCGCCGAAACGATCAGCCTGCCGGGCGCCATGCCGGGAACCCAGCGCCAGTTGCGCGTCTTCAGCTTCGGCGATCCGGGCGCGCGGCCGAAGGCCTATCTGCAAGCGGGGCTGCATGCCGATGAGCCGGCGGGCATGATGATCCTGCGCGAACTGTGCAAGCTGCTGGCGGCGGCGGAAGAAGCCGGCGAGATCAAGGGCGAGATCACCGTCGTCCCGATGGCCAATCCGCTGGGCGCGGACCAGGCGCTCAACAGCGCCGTCATGGGCCGGTTCGAATTGCGCACCGGCGCCAATTTCAACCGCTCATGGCCCGACCTGGTGACCGGCCTCGCCGATTCCGTGCGCAAGCGCATCGGCAAGGACACGGAAGAGAACGTTGAACTGGTGCGGCGCGAATTAAAGCGGCGGATCGCCGGGCTGCAGGCCGAAAGCCCGATCATGGCCCAGCGTATCGCCCTCGCTCGCCGCGCCTATGATGCGGATCTGGTGGTCGACCTGCATTGCGACGACGAGGCGCTCAGCTACATGATGGCGCCCGACGAATTGTGGGACGAAGCCAAGCGCTTCGCCGCCGATGTCGGCGTGCATTCGCTGCAGCCGAACAGCGAGAGCAACGGCGCCCATTGCTTCGACGAATGCTTTCTGGAGCCCTGGCAGGCACTGCGCCAGGACTTCGGCGATCGCGTGCCGCTGGCCTGCCACGCCTTCACCTTCGAGATGGGCGGCGTGCTCGACGTCGATCCGAAGCAGGCGACCCGCTATGCCCAGGGCTTTTTCCGCTACCTGCGCCGCGTCGGCTGCGTCGACGGCAGCGCGCCGAAATACCGGCCCAACGGGCTCAACGAATTCCGCGCGTTCGAGATGCTGGACAGCCCGGCCGGCGGGCTGCTGCTCTATCGCCAGCAGCTCGGCGAGTGGGTCGCGCCCGGCGACGTGCTGGCGGAAATCGTCGATCCGACCGCGCCGGACCTCGACACCGAACCCACCATGATCAAGGCCAGCATGAAAGGCTGCGTCGTCTCGCGCCGGCTGTCGCGCCAGGTCGCGTTCGGCGATTTCGTGGTGATGCTCGCCGGCCACGAACGGCCGGCGAGCGGTAAATCGAAATCGCTGCTGGATTGAAGCTCAGCGCAGGCGGCGGTGCATCCGCCCGCCGATGCGCTCCAACCCGGCATCGCGCAGCAGGTGATCCGACAACTTCTCCGTCGACGGGACCCGGCGCCGCATGGACACACGGGCCAGCATCTTCGCCAGCCAGCTGGTGCCACCAACCTCGATCCTGGAAGACCGCGGCTGCATTACAATCTGTGTCACAATTCCTCTCCTACCGCCCGCCGGATGGCGGGCGGAACCAATGTAGTCCCCACATTTGACCTTCGTTTCTTAGCGCGGCTGTTTCTTAGCGCGGCGCCTTCATGCCGAGCGGCGGATGATCGTCCGCTTCGGACTCGGCGTATTTGCGCCCCGGCAGCGGGATCAGCATCGAAACCTGCCGACGGTAACTGCGGTACCGATCGCCGAACATATGGACCAGGTCACGCTCCTCGAAAAAGATTCCGATAAAGATGTAGCCGGTGGTCGCCACCGCGAACAGCAGATGCCCCATCGTCATCGTGGGCGCCGCCCAGAAGCCGAGGATGAAGCCGAGATAGAGCGGATGCCGGACGCGCTTGTAGAGGAAGGGCGTGCGGAATTGCGGCTCCGGTGTCTTCCAGCCCAAGAGCCGCGCCGCCACCTGCCGCAAGCCGAACAGCTCGAAGTGGTTCAGCAGGAACGTGGACAGCAGCAGGATGCCCCAGCCAAGCCAGAACACGCCTTGGATCACGGCAATCGCGATCGGGTCCTGCACCGACCAGACCACATCGGGCATCGGCCGCCACTGCCACAGCAGCAAGGCCAGCAAGGCGGTCGCGAACAGCACGAAGGTGCTGCGCTCGATCGACTTCGGAACGATGCGCGTCCACCAGCTCTTGAAGCCCCGGCGGGCCATGACGCTGTGCTGGACCGCGAAAATGCCAAGCAGGACGACGTTGACGACCAGGGCCTCCATCAGGGGGCCGGGTGTGCCGGAATCGACCGTTTTCGGGACGATGATGTTTCCGATGAACGCAATGGCATAGGCGAACGTAACCAGAAAGACTACATATGCGACGATGCCATATAGAACAGCAAGAATGCCTCCCATGACGATTCTCCTTC
>DASYRS010000614.1:0-4081 GCA_036004205.1 Dongiaceae bacterium | reverse complement strand
CTGAACCGCATGGCGGGCCCCGTGCGATTCCTGCTGCCGCTCAAAGGCGTCTCCGCGATCGATGCCGAGGGCCAGCCCTTCCATGACCCGGCGGCCGATGCCGCGCTGTTCGAGGCGATCCGCAGCGGGTGGCGGCGGGCGAAGAACCGCAAGCTTGTCGAGCTCGATCTTCACATCAACGATCCGGCCTTCGCCGGAGCCGCGGTCGCGGCGTTCAAGAGCATGACCCGGCGGCGATGAGCCGGACCAACCTCGATAACGGAGACGATCATGGCGCGTGCCTATGCCTCAATCATCCTGAAAGCGCCGGTGGAGACGGTGTGGAGCCTGGTGCGCGATTTCAATGGCCTGCCCAAGTGGGCGCCGGCGGTCGCTCGGTCCAAGATCGAGGACGGCCTCGATGCCGACGTGGTGGGCTGCGTGCGCTCCTTCTACACCAGGGTCGGCGAGCACGTCCGGGAGCGGCTGCTCACGCTCGATGACGCCAACTACACCTTCACCTACAATTTCGAGAAGCCCGCCTTCCCGGTGAAGAACTACATCGCCACCCTGCGACTCTATCCGGTGACCCAGACCGACCAGACCTTCGCCGAATGGGAAGCCGCCTTCGACGAAGCGCCGGGCGATGAAGGCAAGTACGAGCGCATCGTCTCGCGCGAGGTATTCGCCGCGAACTGGTCCAGTCTGGCCAGGATCATCGCCGCCAAGAAACCGAAAAGGCCGAAGGATGCGGTGCGCTGGAAGGGATTCGCGCCGAACAAGGTGTGGACCTCGCGGGTCATCCGGGCACCGGTCGACCGGGTCTGGAGCGTCATGCGCGACTTTGCCGGCATGGGCGCCTGGCACGAGGACATCGGCAAGATGCACATGCTGGGTGGCGTGCGCTCCGACAAGGTATCCGGCATCCGCGACTTCTATTTCGGCGAGGGCCACCTGAACGAGGAGCTGCTCCATCTCTGCGACCGCACCCGCTCGTTCTCCTATCGCATCACCCAATGCGAGATCCCGTGGATCAACTATGTCTCGGGGCCCCGGCTCTGGCCCGTCACGGCCAACAACACGACGTTCGGTGCGTGGACCGGCGATTGGGATGCCAGCCCGCAGGACGATCTGGTGCTGATCCCTCGAACCGAGCAGAATGTCTACCAGAAGGCCTTTGCCACGGTCGAACGGAAGATTCGCGGGAAATAGGAAGAACGACCATGTCCGACTGGATCAAGCGCTTCGCGCTCGACGGCAAGACCGCGCTGGTCACTGGCGCCACCAAGGGAATCGGGATGGAGGCGTGCAAGGTCCTCGCCGATGCCGGCGCCGACATTGCCGCCGTGGGCCGCGACAGGGACGGGCTCGCGGAGATCAAGCAAGCGGTCGAATCCGAGAGCCGCCGCTGCGTGGCCATCTCGGCCGACATGGCGGCGCCCGACGGCCCCGGAACGGGCGGCGAAGGAGGCGCTCGCCGCCTTTGGCGCGATCGACATCCTGGTGAACAACGCGGGCATCGCCCTGATCGATGCGCTGCTCGTCGCCAAGGTCGCGGATTGGGACGCGACCATGGCCGTCAATCTGCGTGCGCCCTGGCTGCTGGCCAGGGCGCTGGTGCCGGGCATGATCAAGAACGGCGGCGGCAAGATCATCAACATCTCCTCGCAAGCCGGCGTGGTTGGCTTGGAGGGCCACGGTTCCTATGCCGCGTCCAAGGGCGGCCTCAACATGCTGACCAAGGTCATGTGCGTGGAATGGGCGAAGCACAATATCCAGATCAATTCCGTGTGCCCCACGGTGATCCTGACGCCCATGGGCGAGCAGGTCTGGGGCAAGCCGGAAAAGGGCGATCCGATGAAGGCCAAGATTCCGGCCGCCCGTTTCGGCAGGCCGGTGGAGGTGGCGGACATGATCCTCTATCTCGCTTCTTCGGCATCGGACCTGGTGAACGGCCAGGACATTCTGATCGACGGCGGCTACACGGCGGTTTGAGCCTCGCGGACTCAGCCGGCCTTACCGGCGCAGCCCGGCGGCAACCTCTTCGATGGAATCGCGCGTCGCCATCACGATGGTATCCGCCTCGGCGCGCGACAGGCAGAGCGGCGGCGCGAAGCCGAGGATGTCCCCTTGTGGCATCGCTCGCGCAATGACGCCGCGCTTCAACAGGGCGGCCGCAGCCTGCGGTCCGACCTTCTTGGCGGGATCGAAGAAGCGGCGCGTCTCGCGGTCCTCCACCAGCTCGATCGCGCACAGCAATCCCTCGCCGCGCACTTCGCCGACGATCGGCTGGCGCGCCAGCGCCTCGCGCATGGTGGAGACGAAATAGGCGCCCGTCTCGCGCGCATTCTCGACCAGGCCCAGCTCGTCGATCAGTTTCAGGTTGGCGACACCTGCGGCCGCGCCGATCGGGTGGGCGGAGTAGGTCCAGCCGTGGCCGATCGCCCCGAACTCGTCGGTGCCGCGCTCCAGCACCTTCCAGACCTTCTCGGAGATGATCGAGCCCGACAGCGGCGCATAGGCCGAGGTGAGGCCCTTGGCGATGGTGATGATATCCGGCTCGATGCCATAGTGATCCGAGCCGAACATGCTGCCGAGGCGCCCGAACCCCGTCACCACCTCGTCGGCGATCAGCAGGATGTCGTATTTCTTCAGGACCGGTTGGATCGCGGCCCAGTAGCCCTTGGGCGGCGGCACGATGCCGCCGGTTCCCAGAACCGGTTCGCCGATGAAGGCGGCGATCGTCTCCGCACCCTCCTTGAGGATCAACTCCTCCAGCTTCGCGGCGCAATAGGCGGAGAACTGCTCTTCCGACATCGCCGCGTCGGGGCGCCGGAAATAATACGGCGCCTCGGTATGAGTCACCTGGTCCAGCGGCAGGTCGAATTTCTTGTGGAACAGCTCGAGGCCGGTCAGCGATCCGGTCATCAGGCCGGAGCCGTGATAGCCGCGCCAGCGCGAGATGATGGTCTTCTTGCCCGGCCGGCCCAGGATGTTGTTGTAGTACCAGACCAGCTTGATGTTGGTCTCGTTGGCATCGGAGCCGGAGAGGCCGAAATAGACCTTGGACATGGTTTTCGGCGCGCGCTCCAGCACCATGCGCGCCAGCGTGATCGAAGCCTCGGTGCCGTGGCCGACATAGGAATGATAATAGGCCAGCTCGTGCGCCTGTTTCGAAATGGCGTCCGCGATCTCGGGCCGGCCATAACCGACATTGACGCAATAGAGGCCGGCGAATGCATCCAGCAGCTTGTTGCCGTCGCGGTCGCGGATATAGACGCCCTCGCCGCCCGCGATGATCCGGTTCGGCACCTCGCCGCGCGCGAACTGGGCGAGATGGGTCGACGGGTGGAAGAAATGAGCGCGATCCCACTGGTCGAGCTGGTCGTTGTGCAACATGGCTGTGCTCCTATCTGACGATCGGTCCGGTGGGCGTGCGGGTCAGGACCTCCGGTCCGCCGGCGCCCAGCAGCACCGCATTGGAAATGAAATAGTCACCGCGCCCGGTCCCCATCAGCCAGGAGAGGATGTGGAACGACATGCCTTCCCTGATCTCCATCTCCGAATCGTGGCGCAGCCCGACGACCTTATTGCCGCCGGTCCAGGATGGCGAAAGGCCGATGCCGACGCAATAACCGCAGTGATGCCTGCGATAGTGGGGCAGGCCCGCATCATCGACCACTTGCTGCCAGGCGGCATAGACCTGGCGCGCCTTGGCGCCTGGGCGCAGGGCCTGCAACACCGCATCGAACGCCAGTTGCGTGGTTTCGGCCATCCCGGCATCGGCGTCCGGCACCCGCCCGATATGCACCAGGCGGCCCAGCGGCGCGTGATAGCGGGCGATGCAGCCGGACAATTCCAGGAAGGCCGGCTCGCCTGACTTGTAGTGTCCGTCGCCCCAGGTCGCGTGCTCTTCGCCCAATCGGCTGCCCGGCCGGATGAAGGGACCGAAGGCCGGTGGCGCGCCACCCGCCCGTGTCATCGCCGCGATGCAGGCGGCCGCGACCTCCCGCTCGGCGGCACCGTCAGCGATCGCCGCGATCGCGGCGCCGGCGGCGGCGTCGGTGACAGCGGCTGCGCGTCGCATCAGTGCCTGTTCTTC
>DASYRS010000613.1:0-5140 GCA_036004205.1 Dongiaceae bacterium | reverse complement strand
GATGCGCGCGCCGCCTGGGACCGTACCGTCGCGTTCCTGAAATCGACCCTGGGCTAGGATAGCGCTCATGCTGATTGCGCAGATCTCCGACACGCACATCGTGCCGAAGGGCAGGCTTGCGATGGACCGCGTCGATACGGCCGCGCACCTGGCGCGCGCGGTCGCGCATATCAACGCGCTCCGCCCGGCGCCCGATCTGGTGCTGGTGACGGGCGATCTGGTCGATGCCGGCAAGCCGGAGGAATACGTCCACCTGCGCGAATTGCTGGCGCCGCTCGCGATGCCGGCCTATCTCATCCCCGGTAATCACGATCTGCGCGATCCGCTGCGCGCGGCGTTTGCCGCGCATCGCTATCTGCCGGCCGGCGGCTTCGTGCAATACGTCATCGACGAAGATCCGCTGCGCCTGATCGCGCTGGATACGCTGACACCGGGCGCGCCGCATGGCGAATTATGCGCGCGGCGGCTCGACTGGCTGGAGGCCCGACTGGCGGAATCGGAAATGCCGACCATCCTCTTCATGCATCATCCGCCGTTCGAATGCGGCATGAAGGAGTTCGACGATTGCCGCCTCAATGTCGGCGCCGAGAGGCTGGCGGCGATCGTCAAGCGGCATCCCAATGTGGAGCGTATCCTGTGCGGCCACGTCCATCGCCCGATCCAGGTACGCTGGGCCGGCACCATCGCCTCGGTCGCGCCCAGCACCGCGCACCAGGCGACGCTCGATCTTGCGCCCGATGCGCCTTTGATGTTCTCGATGGATCCGCCCGCCGTCGCCCTGCACCAATGGCGCCCGGGCACCGGCCTCGTCACGCACCTCAGCTATATCGGCGAGTACGATGGGCCGTATCCGTTCTAGATGGACGGCGGAGCGGGCAGTCGCTCCGCCGCTCGCTCATCTCTAGTTGACGGTGTCCGTCGTGGCGGGGGCGTCCGTCGCTTTCGGTGGCTTGTTGGTGCTGGGCGCAACACTGGCGGGCGGTACGTCGCCCATCAATGACTTTGCCGATTTCGGCGGCAGGTCGCGGGTCCACTGACAGACGGCGCTGCCATCGCTCGAGTTGAACGAGCAATCGACCGTCTGGCCGCTCGGCAACGTGCAGCGGATGCCCCCGCCCGGCGCGGAGGACGTGGTGCCGCCGAGACTCTGGCAATTGCTGACGAATTTGGCGGGCGACAGGCTGACGATCGCGAAGCCCGGTTTCGCCCAGGCGGCGGGACCCGTGGCGCTCACGAACGCGGCGAACGCGAAAGTCCCGAGGATTCGTGCTGTGGATTGCATCATCTACTCCCCAATTGCGGCCATCGGCCGGGCCAGCGAGATTTGACGCTGTGGGAAGTAGCACGGTCTGTCTTAAGAAAATGTGCGAACCGTCACACTATTTCCCCACGTTTCTGTGTGACTTCGCGCAATCACTTGGCTGGTGGCCGGCAAACCCTTGGGCTCGCGGGGATTCGGGGTCAGGGGCGCTCGAACGTCGCGGCGGACGGCACGGTTTCGTGATGGTCCGGCGGATCGCCCGCGCGGGTCACCGCCAGGAACTGCGGCCCGAACTGATCCAGCTTGCGTGGCCCGACGCCGCTGATCTGCCGCATCTCGTCCAGCGAGGAAGGCCGCACCCGCGCCATCTCGATCAGCGTCGCATCGGGGAAGACGACATAGGCCGGCACCTGCTGCGCGCGGGCGAGGCTGAGGCGCAATTCCTTCAGCTTTGCGAGCAATGCAAAGTCCGGCGCCGGCATATCGGCGGTCTTCGCTTCGCGTGCCGCCCGGCGCGACGCGCGCGGCAGCTTCTTGCCCGGCTCGCGAAACGCGAACGGCATCTCGCCCTTGAGGATCGCGCGTCCGCGCTCGGTGATTTCGAGGCCGCCGTACTTCGCGATGTTGATTGCGATCTGCCCGCCGGCGACCGCCTGCCGGACCAGCGATTGCCAATACTGCTTCGGGAAGCCCTTGCCGACGCCATAGGTCGGCAGCCGGTCATGGCCGCGCTGGCGCACCTTCTCGGTCTCCGCGCCCAGCAGCACGTCGATGATGTGCCCGGCGCCGAACGCCTGCCCGGTGCGGTGGATGGCGGACAGCAGCATCTGCGCCTGGCGCGTCGCATCGATCAGGGTCGGCGGATTGAGGCAGTTGTCGCAATTGCCGCACGGTCCCGTCGTCTCGTCGAAGTAGCCGAGCAGGGCGATGCGCCGGCAGTCCGCGGATTCGCAATAGGCGATCAGCGCGTCGAGCCGCCGGTGCTCGCGCCTCTTGTGCTCTTCGTCCTGGCCGTCTTCCTCGATGAAGGTGCGGCGCATGCGCAGGTCGTCGTAGCCGTAGAGCAGCATCGTCTCCGCCGGTTCGCCGTCTCTGCCGGCGCGCCCGATCTCCTGGTAATAGGCCTCCATGCTGGCCGGCAAATTGAGGTGACAGACATAGCGGATGTCGGGCTTGTCGATTCCCATGCCGAAGGCGATGGTCGCCACCATCACCGCCTCGTTCTCGCTCATGAAACGGTCCTGGCCACGCTTGCGCAGCTCCGCATCCTGGCCGGCGTGATAGGGAATGGCGTTGAGGCCCTCTTCCCGCAGGAAGGCCGCGACCTCGTCGGTGAATTTGCGCGACAGGCAATAGACGATGCCGGATTGGCCCTTCTTGTCGGCCAGGAACGCCAGCAACTGCTTCGACCAATGAAGCTTCTGCGCGACGCCGAGACGCAGGTTCGGCCGGTCGAAGCCATGCACGATGGTGCGGCCGTCGCCCTTGAACAGCTTCTGCGCGATATCCGCGCGCGTCGCCTTGTCGGCGGTCGCGGTGAAGGCGGCGATGCGCGCCTCCGGGAACAGCTCCTTCAGCCTGGACAGCTGCTCATATTCCGGCCGGAAGCTCGGCCCCCATTTGGAGATGCAATGTGCCTCGTCCACCACGAACAGCTGCGGATCGAGCCGGTGCAGCGCGCTGAGCATGTTCTCGTTCATCAGCCGCTCGGGCGCGAGATAGAGCAGCTTGGCCTTGCCCGCAGTCACCTTGCGCCATTCCGCGATCTGCTCGTCGCGCTGCATGCCGGAATGGATCGAGGCCGCTTCCACGCCATCGGCGCGCAAGCCCGCGACCTGATCGTCCATCAGCGCCTTCAGCGGCGAGATAACGATGGTCGGCCGCTCCAGCAGCAGGGCAGGGATCTGGTAGCACAGCGACTTGCCCGACCCGGTCGGCATCACCGCCAGCACATTCTCGCCGGAAAGGATGAGGTCGATGATCTCCTCCTGCCCGGGGCGGAAGGAGAGGTAGCCGAAGATGTCGTGCAGGATTTGGGCGGGAGTTGTCATGCGCGGAGATTATCCGAACGTTTGCGCGCGGTCACCGGCTACCTGCACACCAAACGTGTCATCCCGGGCGAGCGTAGCGAGACTCGGGACCCATACCCACCATCCGCGTCATCGCGATGCCGTATAGGTCCCGGCTCGCGCAGCTTCGCTGCTTGGCCGGGATGACAGTATGAGGAGCGCCTAGTGCGCCACCTTGGCGGGCGTTTGGTCGAGCCTCATTCTTGCCGCAGCGTAAAGGCCATCTCTCGCCCATCATCGAGCGTTGCCGACACCTTGATGTTTGCCGGGTCGGTCATGTCGTAGCTGAGCGGGCCGGACGCGCCGTTGCTGCAGGTCATGCTGCCGCCACCTGTCACCCCCGCGGAGTCGAATGTGTACGAGCAAGGCGAATAACGATGGGCGATGCTCTCCGGATAGGCGACATACTGGCGCTCGATCCCTGCGCAGGTCAGCGAGACGGTCTGCGACGCAGCTTCGCCAAAGGCCCGGAAGTTGCCGCTGCAGGCAGCCGTGGAAGCAGCGGCCTGCGGGGCCGTTCCTGTGTTCGTCGACGAAGCGCAGCCGACGAGAAACGCAGTCGCGGCTGCTGCGACAAGCCATGCGGCGTCGGACACGCGAGTCATTGGCAATCTCCCTGACCTGAAGCGCAGGCGATCGCCCGCGCTGATGAATTTAATGCGCCAGCACCCAGCGCCGCGCCGCGTGGCGGCCCTTGGCGCCGGCGTCTTCTTCGAACAAGGCGGCGAGCTGTTCCAGGACGGTGCCGCCGAGCTGCTCGGCGTCGACGATGGTGACGGCGCGGCGGTAATAGCGCGTCACGTCGTGGCCGATGCCGATGGCGAGGAGTTCGACCGGCGACCTGGTCTCGATCCAGTCGATCACTTCCCGCAGGTGCTGCTCCAGGTAGTTGCCCGGATTGACGGACAGCGTTGAATCGTCCACCGGCGCGCCGTCGGAGATCACCATGAGGATCCGGCGCTGCTCGGTGCGCTGGACCAGGCGGTTGTGCGCCCACAAGAGCGCCTCGCCGTCGATGTTCTCCTTGAGAATGCCCTCGCGCAGCATGAGGCCGAGATTCTTGCGCGCGCGCCGCCACGGCGCATCGGCGGATTTGTAGACGATGTGGCGCAGGTCGTTCAGGCGGCCGGGATTGGCCGGCTTGCCGGCGTTGATCCAAGCCTCGCGCGACTGGCCGCCCTTCCACATCCGCGTCGTGAACCCGAGGATCTCGACCTTGACGCCGCAACGCTCCAGCGTGCGCGCGAGGATGTCGCCGGTCATCGCGGCAACGGTGATCGGCCGTCCGCGCATCGAGCCGGAATTGTCGATCAGCAGCGTCACCACCGTGTCGCGGAACTCGGTATCGGTCTCGCGCTTGTAGGACAGCGGCAGGTCCGGGTTCACGATCACCCGCGGCAGGCGCTTGCTGTCCAGCAATCCTTCCTCGAGGTCGAACACCCACGAGCGGTTCTGCTTGGCAAGCAGGCGGCGCTGCAGGCGGTTGGCGAGCTTCGCCACCACCGTCTGCAGCGCATTAAGCTGCTGGTCGAGCAAGGCGCGCAGGCGAGTCAGCTCGTCCGGATCGCACAGCTCCTGCGCCTCCACCACCTCGTCGAACTGGGTGGTGAAGCTCTTATAGGCCGGCTCGTTGCGGCGCTTATGGAGCGGCTCGTCGTTGCGGCGGCCGGGATTGCCGGGCTGCTCCTCGCCGCCCTGGGCCGGCATCTCCATTTCCTGCTCGCCCGAATCCATCTCCTCCGCTTCGGCCTCGGCTTCCTGCTGGGCGTCCATCTGGGTCGAGGAGTCGGATTGCTGCTGCTTGCCGCTC
>DASYRS010000612.1:0-4261 GCA_036004205.1 Dongiaceae bacterium | reverse complement strand
GTCGCCCTCGTAGCTGCGATGCATGATGAGGGCCGGATAGTCCGCCATGCCGGCGATCAGCGAGATGTCCGGCTTCGGCAGGTTCAGGCGCACCTTGTAGTCGTCGACCCGCTCGATCGCGCCTTCGACCGCCTTCTTGGTGTCGGGATTGACCAGCGCGCCCATGCGCGTCGCGACCGAGTTTGCATCGACGCTGGCATCGCACCAGCGCGTCAGATTGTGGATCACGTCGTCGGCGTTGAACGCATCTCCGTTCGACCAGGCGATGCCCTTGCGGATGTTCAGCGTCAGGGTCTTGGCGTCATCGCTGGCCTCCCAGCTTTCCAGCAGCCAGGGCTCGAAGGTGAAGTCGCGGTTCCAGCGCACCAGATATTCATTGCATTGCCGCGCGATGTTCGACATCTCGACGCCGTCGAAGGTGCGCGGGTCGCGCCAGGCTTTCACGTTCATGGCGACACGCAGGAGTCCGCCTTTCTTTGGCGAGTCCGCGCGGGCGGGCGTCGGCACGACGCCGCTCAGGGCCAGCGCGCCGGCGGCACTGACGCCGAGCGCCGCCATGGTCGCGAAGAATTCGCGCCGGCTGGTCGTGCCCGCCTGGAACTTGTCGGCGATTGATTTCGCCATCGGATGCAGCGGTCGGTCGGTCAACATAAACTTGGTCATGGTACCTCCTCTGTCGGATATGTCGGTTCGTTTTCCGAACCTGATTGCGCTTTGGTTTCGATCACCCGGACCCGCGGGCCCGAGCCGTTTCAGTACGGCCATTGGCCCTGGCCGAGCGCGGTCGCTGCCGCAACGATTCCTGCGAAGCCCTCGCGCGCGCGACGGGCCAAATGCCGGGCGCGCAGGAAGCTGTGGACGAGGTCCGGTTCCTCGCGCCACCAGGCCCGGCCGCCGGCGGCGGCGATCCAGTCGCGATAGGCCTCGCCGTCCGAGGACAGCGGGTCGCACTGCGCGGTGACGATCACGGTCGGCGGGAGGCCGGAGAAGTCCGCGTCCTCGAGCGGCGCCAGCGTGGCGTCAGGGCCGCTCGGCCGGCCGCCGGTGCGAATGTCGCGATAGAACAGCAGATCGCGCACCGTCAGCATCGGCGCGTCGCCATGTTCAGCATAGGATCGCCCGCTCATATCCCGGCCGAGGCTGGGGTAGATCAGGACCTGGCCGATCGCATGGCGGCGATGCCTGCGCTTGGCGTGGGCGACCGCGGCGGCAAGATTGCCGCCCGCGCTCTCGCCGCACAGTATCATCGGCAGGTCGAACGCCGCGGCGGCCCAGTCGAACACGGCGCAGGCATCGTCGAAGGCCGCTGGATGCGGATGTTCGGGCGCCAGCCGGTAGTCGGCCGACAGCACGTCGTAGCCGGTGCCGGCGCACAATTCCGCGCAGACATCGTCGTGGCTGTCGAGCCCACCCAGGATGAAGCCGCCGCCGTGATAATAGAGAATCGTTGCCGCCGGTCGCTTGCCGCCGGCCTGATAGCGCCGGACCGCCAGTGCGCCATCGGCCGATTTGATCGTGCTGTCTTGCGCCCGGACGCCCGCGGGACGGCCGTGGTGAAAGGCGCGGCACATCGCATCATAGATCGCGCGCTGCTGGGCGATCGGGTAGGCGACGGTCTCGGGCGGATCGAACTGGTTGGTGCGGTCGATGAAGGCCCAGATCTCCGGGTCGAGCAGATCCCGATACTTGCCGCGCTCGATGGGCGGAGCGCTGCCGGTCGACCGCGATCGCCCGACGCGCGCACCAATCGACCCGCCTTCCTTCGCCAGATCAGCCCCAGTCATGCTCACGGCGCCTCCGCACAGAGCAGAATCATGGGACATGTCCGGGAGCGGCAATATGCTTTTTGCGCGGACTTATGTGCCGGGTTTGGCAGCGGCGACACGACTCTCTCGGTTCCGCGCAAGCGCCGGACATTGCGGCGCCTTCGCCGCCGCGGACCGGACGGATGGCGTTGGACTTGACGCGCCGTACGGCTCGTCACAGCGTCTCGAAAGCTTTCTCGGCGTCGGCGTAGCTGAAAAGGATGGGAACGGGCCGCTGCGGCACCCAAACCTCCGCAACGTCGCCCATGATCAGGCGCGCCGCCGCCGCGGTGTCGGAAACCGCGCCGCCGCAGAGCCGGTTCGCCAGATTGAGGATGCCGGTCTGATGCATGGCCCGGGTACCGCTGCCGCAGGCATCCTTGACCAGCAGGACGCGGATGCCCCGCGCGATCGCGTCGCGCA
The DNA here is from genome assembly GCA_036004205.1 of Dongiaceae bacterium. Classification (GTDB taxonomy): domain Bacteria; phylum Pseudomonadota; class Alphaproteobacteria; order Dongiales; family Dongiaceae; genus Dongia_A. Next base: position 2,033 of record DASYRS010000612.1, on the reverse strand, counting down.
CCGTCGCCGCGACGCAGGCTTCGGTCCACACGCCGGCGACGATCAGCCATTCCACCGCGGCGTCGCGCAGCAGCGGCTCAAGCTCGCCTTCGCAGAAAGCGCTGGCATCGTTCTTGAAAAGCACCGGCTCGCCGTGATGCGGCTCGACCTCGCGGCAGATCGCGGTCAATGGCGAACCCTTGTCGCTGAACGCCGGACCGCCATCGGGCGCCCGGAATTCGAGCGGGCGCGGCGGCACCTTCTGGAAATCGCGCTTGAAGGCGGTATGGATCACCATCACGCCGCTGGCGCGCGCCGCCGCCAGCAGCCGGCCGGCATGGCCAAGAACCGTGTCCAGGCCTTCGACGGCATATTCCGGCACATGCCGCTGCTCCTCCTGCAGATCGATCAGGATGAGAGCGGCACGACGCCGATCGATGGCGAGGGATTGCCGCATTCAGATCTGCGTCTCCAGCAGCTCGTCCTCGAACGGGAAGCGCGAGATGACCTGCGGACCCGCCTCGGTCACCAGCACCTCCTCCTCCAGCTTGACGCCCTCGCGGCCGTTCTTCTCGCCGATATAGCTCTCGACGCTGACCACCATGCCCGGCATCAGGATGCCCTCGCGCCCGTAGGTCGCGAAATCGATCGCATGGGCGATGAAGGGTGTCTCGCCATGCATGCCGACGCCGTGCATGACCGAGGTATAGCGCTGATCCACGAACTTCGCTGGAATCCTCCAGGCCTTGTCGGCGATCTCGCGGAAGCTGAGACCCGGCCTGATGATGTCGACATTGTGCTGAATCTGGTCATACGACATGCGATAGAGCATCTTCTGATACCCCGTCGCCCGGCCCGGACCGCAGCGGAACGTGCGTGAAAAATCCGAGAAATAGCCGAAGCAGCCGATCATATCGGTATCCAGTGCGACCAATTCGCCGGGCCGCACGCGCCGGCCGCTCGCCTCGTTGAACCAGGGATTGGTGCGCTGGCCGGAGGTCAGGAGCCGCGTCTCGATGAACTCGCCGCCCTGGCGGATGACCTCCTGGTACATCACCGCGAACAGATCGATCTCCGTGACGCCGGGCTTGACCGCATCGCGCACCGCCGCGACCGCCGATTCCGCGCCGGCCATGCTGATCTGCAGACACTGAACCTCTTCCGGCGTCTTGATGGCGCGGACCGCCAGGATCTCGCCCTGGCAATCGACGACCTGCAGGCCGCGCTTCTCCAGCGCCAGCGCCTGGATATGGCTGCAGCGATCCATGCCGACCTTGGTTGAGCCCCCGCCGTGCGCGCGCATCAGCTCCGCGATCTCGGCGGCGAAAGGTCCCGCGGTTTCGTTGTCGCGGCCGGACACCGACGACCAGACCAGCTTGCTCGGCCGTACCTCGCTCACCGTGTCAACGCAGGCGCTGACGTGGTAGCTCTGCGGATAGTCGAACAGGACGATGGGCCCCTGAACGGGGATGAAGAAATAGCGCGTCGAGTTGCGCAGGAAATAGCCGAACATGTTGCGCGTGCCGGTGGCATAGCGTTGGTTGTACGGATCGAGCAGGATGACGCCGCCATAGCCGGCCCCCGCCATCCAGGCGCGCAGTTTGTCGAGGCGCCCGTCGCGCAGCTTCTTGGTGTCGACCGATGGCGGCTCGGTATCCGACAGCCACATGCCGTTGGAGGCGTCGCCGCCCATCGGGTGGCGCATGGGATCCTTGAAGTCGATGTCGTCGACATTGGCGGGCTGGGTCTTGACGATGGTCATGCGGCGCTCCTGGATGCAGCGCGATCATGCGGCAGGGCCGCGGCCGGCCGATGTGCTTTTTAGGCGGATTTCCGTGCCGGACTGGGCGGAGCTCAGTCGGTGGCGGAGCGCCGCACCTGCCCCGGAGTCTTGCGATGTGCGCGCCGGAACGCCCGGACGAAGGCCGAATAGTCGGTGTAGCCGCAGGCCAGGCCCACCTCGTGAATCGGCAGCGAGGAATGGACCAGCAGATCGTTCGCGCGCTCCAGGCGCATCTGCCGGAAATAGTCGCCGGCGCTGAGGCGCACGTCGG
>DASYRS010000611.1:0-15365 GCA_036004205.1 Dongiaceae bacterium | reverse complement strand
AAGCTGGACGACAAGACGTGGGCGAGCTGGAAGGACACCCATCCCGCCGGACCGGAGCGGATCGTCGCCTGGCGCAAGTCGGTCGCGGAGGTGGAGGCGACGCGCGACATATTGCCGCCCAAAGCGGCGCCCTAAGCTGTTTCGATAGCACGCTGGCGAGGCGAGGTATCGTTTACTATCCTCGCCGGATATCAGAGGTGATACTGGTGTGCCGGGTCCGATCGGCCGTTCAGCATGTCCCATAGTGCTGTGACCTGGCCGGATCGATCACCAGACGCCGCGCTTGGTGGCTGAAAACTCGCAAATGGGCGGCACAAGACTTGCGCGCTCGGAAAACCGCGGTGCACAGAGGCATAAGGGTAGTCGGTCATGAGAAAGTGGGCTGGGCGCTACGATGACGAGAGCCGCGTTCGAGAGCACGTCGACGCCGGGCAACAACGCGAGATCATTGGCGGGTTATGGGACGAGTTGGGCGCGCTACAGCTCGATTTTCTGAAATCGCGCGGTCTGCAGCCGGAGCACATTCTCTTGGACCTTGGCTGCGGATCGGGCCGACTCGCCGTGAAGGCCGTGCCCTACCTCGCTCCTGATCGGTACTACGGAATCGACATATCAGCGTCTCTTGCGCTGGCCGCGCGCGCAGAGATTGAGGCGGTAGGTTTTGGCGACAGGCTCAATCACCGCAGCTTTCACGTGACGTCAGACTTCCGGCCCGCCAACGAGATGCCGATTTTCGACTACATCATCGCGCAGTCGCTGTTTACACACTTGCCATTGGAGCGTTTTGCCGCGGCGCTGGGTGCGCTTCGCAGCCATGCCAAGCCCGACACCCGGTTCTACGCGACGTTCTTTGCCGCACCGGCAGGGACGCCGGAACTGCGCCATGAGCGTGGCGGAGTCGTGACCTACTCGAACGCCGATCCATTTCATTTCACGGTGGAAGAGATCATCGGCACGGCGCGGCAAACAGGCTGGACGGCCAAATGGATCGGCGAATGGGATCACCCTCGTGATCAGCAAATGGGGGAGTTCACCATATGAACTACCTCGACAGCGGCTTGGTGAGGCGCAGGGAATCTTCCTGATAGCCTTGCCGCTCGTAGAACGCGCGTGCGCGCCGGTTGTTGGCGAAGACGTCGAGGCAGATCAGACGAAAGCCCTGCTCGCGCGCCCATTCCTCGGCCGCTTCGATCAGTCGCGCCGCCATGCCTTGGCCTTCCGCGGCTTTGGTCACGGCAAGGACCGTGACGTAGGCGCAGGGCTCGAGAGTCACCAAATCGGTCGAAGCCTCGGCATGCACGAAGCCCAGGCGACCGGCCGATTCGTCTTCATGAAGCTGGCGGTTTCGGTGGCCGGCCGCGCAAAGGCTGCTTTCATATAGCGATGCTGGAAGCTGAGGACGTCGCGCTCCGCGTGCCACGGCAAATCGGCGACGGCCGCCAGGCGCGCGGCCTGATCGAACATGAAGTCGCGATCCTCCGGCGCCGCCGGGCGAATGCGGATTGCGGTCACGCTTGCTCGGCCTGCGGCGGGGTCAGCATCTCGATCCGCCAGGAGGTCTCGCCGACCGGTGCCAGATGTGCGGGCCGGCAATTGGCGAGCGGGGTGAACGGCGATTTGCAGAGATGCTGCAACGCCCAGAACACCCCGCCATGGGCGACGATGAGGACGTGGCTGGCGCGACCGAGGGCGCGGTTGGCCGCGGCGGCCACGCGCTTGCGCACTTCCGGGAAGGGCTCGATGCCATCGACCGGCTTGTCCTCGCGCCAGGCGGAGACCCAGGAATAATCGGCGATTCCTTCATAGGGGCCGACATCCATTTCCTCGAGCCCCGGCACATCCACCACGGCGAGGCCGAGGCTGTGCCCGATGATGTCGGCGGTGCCGCGGGCGCGCCTCAAGGGGCTACAGCAGATCGCGTTGATGCCGAGGCTTTTTAGCTGCGGCACGGCGGCGTGGGCCTCCGCTTCGCCGGCCATGCTGAGCGGCACGTCGCGCCGCCCCTGGCAGCGGCCGGTGCGGTTCCAGTCGGTCTGTCCGTGGCGCAGAAACCAGAAGGGCTGTCTCGTCAGCATCGCGGGTGTCTCGTGAATCGCAAAATCGCGCGCCGCCTTCCTAACATCGTACTCGCCTGTCGCGCCAGCCCAGGTCAGTTACGGCGCGGCCGCGCGGGCGCTAGGATGGCGGAGCTTGGTCGGCAATTGAGGCAAAATCATGCGCAAGCCCCGCTCCATGAGCGCGCTGGAGGATTTCGGCCGTGTCCGCCTGTCGCCGAATTTCTTCATGCGCGATTTCCTCTATTCGGAGATCGCCGGCTTCCACGGCGTGCCGAACCTGCCGGACGATCCGGACCTTGCGATCGCGGCCGGAAGACAGCTCTGCGAAACATTGCTGGAGCCGCTGCAGGCCGCGTTCGGTCGCCTGGCGATCCGTTCCGGCTTCCGCTCGCGCCGCGTCACGGAATTCGGCCACCGAAGGCGCGAATGCGGCAGCGTGCGGATCAATGCCGCCTATCATGTATGGGACCTGCGCGATGCGGATGGCTGTATCGGCGCCGGCGCGTCGGTGGTGGTGCCGTGGTTCGCGGACCGCTATGCGGCCGGCGCCGATTGGCGGGGGATGGCGTGGTGGATCCACGACCACCTGCCCTACGCGCACCTGCAATTCTTCCCCAAGCTCGCCGCCTTCAACATCCAGTGGCACGAGATGCCCGCGCGGCGCATCGACTCCTTCATCCGTCCGCGCGGCTGCCTGACCAGGCCCGGCATGGCGAACCATGACGGCAGTCATGCGGAGTGGTACGGCGGATTTCCGCGACCATCAGATGCCGGCTAGCTGGCTCTTTTCTGCCAAGCGCCGGTGTTCCAGGACTTGGCGAGAGATTCGCCGACGCGCCGCCCCAGTTCAATCGCCAAGGTATTGAGCTCGGTCGTCTTGCCTTGATTCAGCGCATCGCCGAATTGCCTCATGGCCAGCGCCACGTCGTTGTTTTCGACCAGGGCAAGCTCACCATAATAGAGCTCCCAGAAGCGAGCGATGGATTGCGGATCGTGGGAATGCGCAATCCGCGACGCCACCTGCACCGCCTCGGTATAGTATTTCAACTGCATTTCCAGGAATGGACGCGTGGCCTCGATCCGCCGGCTCTCCGCGTAGCGCTCCGCCTCCAGCTTGGCTGCAGCCAACTCCGCGTCGGCATTTTCCTTCCACTGCACGACACCCCAGATGAAGGCGACGCAGGCGCCGAGGACCGGCAGGATCTTGAGCACTGTCTCCAGCGCGCGCGACTCCGACATGGCGAGCCTCCCCCTCCTGTGCCGAAGTCAGCCTAAGGCAGCCACGAGAGAATTGCACGCGGCGGAGCGCCTTGCTCAAGCCATCGCGGACACGCTCTCCCGCTGCAGGCGCGCGAGCAGTTGTTCGCCCATCGGCCAGTCGCCGTAGCCCGACGCGGAATTGATGTGGCCGGCATTGCCGATATCCACCAGCTCGGCACCCCAGGCTTTCGCCATCGCCGTGGCGCGGTTGAACGCGACATAGGGATCGTCGCGGCTGGCGACGACGATGGTGGGAAAGGAGAGGACCGCCATCGGCAGCGGGCGGAAGACGTGCGCTTCCGGCGGCGTATGGGCGTCGGACTCGATGTCCGCCGGCGCAACCAGCAAAGCGGCGTGAACCGGCCGCATGCGTGCCGCGGCCCAGCACGCGACCAGCGCGCAGGACAGGCTGTGCGCGACCAGGATCGGCGGTCGCTTGGCATGCGCGATTGCTTCATCGAGTCGCGCGATCCAGCCGCCACGGTCCGGCTTGTCCCAATCTTCCTGCTCCACCCGGCGCGCATCGGCGAGGCGCGCTTGCCAGCGGCTCTGCCAATGGTCGGGGCCGGAACCGCCGAGCCCGGGAATAATCAGAACCGGCGCGCTCATACTACTCTGCCAGGATGGCCGCGCGCGCATCGCTGAGCGGCTGGCTGAGCTTGTCCAGCATTTCCTTGGGCGCGATCTGCCAGAACTTGTCCCGCTCCAGCATCCAGTCATTCAGCAGCCGGCGGGCGAAGCGCGATTGCGTCTCCTCCGCATGCTCTTCTATCAGGTCGCGCAGGTGCTGCTCCCAATATTGCGATTCCAGCCGCTGATGCACGACCGAGCCATTGTTGACGAACAGCGGGAAATCGCCGGCCTCGTCATAGACGAAGGCCATGCCGCCCGACATGCCGGCACCGAAATTGTCGCCGACGCGCCCTAGGATCACCGCGGTGCCGCCGGTCATGTATTCGCAGCCGTTGGAGCCGCAACCCTCCACCACCACGTCGGCGCCGGAATTGCGGACGGCGAAACGCTCGCCCGCCTGGCCCGCCGCGAACAGCTTGCCCGCCGTCGCGCCATAGAGCACGGTGTTGCCGATGATGGTGTTGTCCTGGCTGTTCAGCTTGGATGACGGCAATTGCCGCACCACGATGGTGCCGCCGGACAAGCCCTTGCCGACATAGTCGTTGGCATCGCCGAACACTTCCAGCTTCACGCCCTGCACCGCGAAGGCGCCGAGCGACTGGCCGGCGGAACCGCGCAGCCGTACGGTGAGGTGATTGGGCTTGAGCCCGCTCATGCCGAAGCGCTTGGTGATGTGCGAGGAAAGCCGCGTGCCGATGGCGCGATAGGTGTTGCGGATGTTGTACTGCAGCTGCATCTTCTCGCCCGCCTCGAACAGCGGCTTGCAATCCTCCACCATCTTGGCATCGAGCGTGTCGGGCACTTCGTTGCGCCCTTCCAGCGTGCAATAGCGCGCCTGGTCGCCGGGGTCGGCCTGCGAGAGCAGGGGATTGAGGTCGAGGTCGTCGAGGTCCGCCGCGCCGCGGCTTACCTGCTCGATCAGCTCGGTGCGGCCGATCACTTCGTTCAAAGTGCGACAGCCGAGGGAAGCCAGCACTTCGCGCACTTCTTCCGCGATGAAGCTGAAGAGGTTGACGACCTTCTCCGGTGTGCCGGTGAATTTCTCGCGCAAGGCGGGGTTCTGCGTGCAGACGCCGACCGGGCAGGTGTTGGAATGACACTGCCGCACCATGATGCAGCCCATGGCGACCAGCGAGGCGGTCCCGATGCCGAATTCCTCGGCGCCGAGGATGGCCGCGATGACCACGTCGCGCCCGGTCTTGATGCCGCCGTCGGTCCGCAGGCGCACGCGGTGGCGCAGGCGGTTCAGCGTCAACACCTGGTGCGCTTCGGACAGGCCCATCTCCCACGGGATGCCGGCATACTTGATCGAGGTATGCGGCGAGGCGCCGGTCCCCCCGACATGGCCGGAGATCAGGATCACGTCGGCCTTGGCCTTGGCGACGCCGGCGGCGATGGTGCCGATGCCGGAGCGCGCCACCAGCTTCACGCACACCTTGGCGGTCGGGTTGATCTGCTTCAAATCGTAAATGAGCTGCGCCAGGTCCTCGATCGAATAGATGTCGTGATGCGGCGGGGGCGAGATCAGCGAGACGCCGGGCGTCGCGTGGCGCAGCTTCGCGATCTCCACCGAGACCTTGAAGCCGGGCAGTTGGCCGCCTTCGCCGGGCTTGGCGCCCTGCGCCATCTTGATCTCGATCTCGCGGCAATTGACCAGATATTCGGCGGTGACGCCGAACCGGCCGGATGCGATCTGCTTGATCGCCGAGTTGACATTGTCGCCGTTCGGCTTCGGCTTGAAGTTGGCCGGGTCTTCGCCGCCCTCGCCGGAATCCGACTTGGCGCCGATCCGGTTCATGGCGATGGTGAGCGTGTTGTGCGCTTCCGCCGAGAGCGCGCCCAGCGACATGCCGGGCGTCACGAAGTGCTTGCGGATCTCGGTGATGCTCTCGACCTCATCGACCTGGATGCTCTTGCCGGTCGGAACAAAATCCAAGAGGTCGCGGATCGCGACCGGCGGCGCCTTGGCGATCATCTCGCTGTAGCGCTTGAAGGTCTGGTACGATTCGCTGGCGACCGCCGATTGCAGCGTGTGGATCGCATCGGCCGCCCAGGCATGGGTCTCCCCGCCCTTGCGGTATTTGTAGAAACCGCCGATCGGCAGCGCGATCGCGTCAGGGTTCCAGGCGCGGCCGTGCAGCGCGCCGACGCGGCGCTGGATGCCGATCATGCCGATGCCGGAAATGCGCGAGGGCATGTTGGGGAAATATTCGGCGACCAAGGTGCGCGACAGGCCGAGGGCCTCGAAATTCGCGCCGCCGCGATAGGACGAGACGACGGCGATGCCCATCTTGCTCATCACCTTCAGCAGGCCCTCATCCACCGCCTTGCGGTAGCGGTCGAGGCAATCGTCGAGGCTGAGCTTGCCGAACAGGCCGCGGCCATGGCGGTCGGCGATCGATGCCTCCGCCACATAGGCGTTGACCGTGGTCGCACCGACTCCCACCAGCACCGCGAAATGGTGCACGTCCAGGCACTCGCCGGAGCGCACATTCAGCGAGGTGAAGGTGCGCAATTGCTGGCGCAGCAGATGCACGTGAACGGCGCCGGTCGCGAGGATCATCGGGATCGCGGCGCGGCCCGGTCCGGCGCGCTCATCCGACAGGATCACATGAGTGGCGCCACCGCGCACCGCGTCCTCGGCCTGGCGGCGGATGGTCTGGATGGCGTCGCGCAGCGCATGGTCGCTGGCCTTGGGATCGAAGGTGCAGTCGATCTCCGCCGCGCTCTGGCCCATGTAGGCGCGCATGGCCTGGAACTCGGCCGTCAGCAGCACCGGCGAATCGAGCTGCAGCAGGCGGCATTGGCCCTCATCCTCGTCCATCACGTTGCCGAGGTTGCCGAGCCGGGTCTTCAGGCTCATCACCCGCTGCTCGCGAAGTGAGTCGATCGGCGGGTTGGTGACCTGGCTGAAATTCTGCCGGAAGAAATGATGCAACCCGCGATACTGGTCGCTGAGGATGGCGAGTGGCGTGTCGTCGCCCATGGAGACGACCGCTTCTTTCGCGTCCTCCACCATCGGCTGTAGCACCAGCTCCAGATCCTCCATGGAAAGGCCTGCCGCCACCTGGCGGCGGCGCAGCATGTCCTTGTCGAAGCGCGCCGGCTCGCCGCGGGTCTTTTTCAGGAGATCGTCGATGACGGTGATGTGCTTGACCCAGTCGCCGAAATCCGCGCCGTCGGCCAGCGTGTCCATGATCTCGCGCTGATCGTAGAAGCGGCCCTCGTTCAAATCGACTGCGATCATCTGGCCGGGGCCAAGGCGGCCCTTGCGGCTGATGCGGTCCTCGGCCAGCTTCACCATGCCGGTCTCGGAACCCGCGACCAGCAGCCCATCGGCGGTGATGGCGTAGCGCAGGGGCCTGAGTCCGTTACGGTCGGTGAAGGCGACCACCCAATTGCCGGCGAAGCCGCAAATCGCCGCGGGCCCGTCCCACGGCTCCATGACGGAGTTGCAATAGGAGAACAGGTCCTTGTGCTTCTGCGGCATGGCGGCCCGGCCGTCCCACACGTCGGGGACCAGCAGGCACTTCACCATCGGCAGCGGGCGCTCCTCGGTGGTCATGACCTCGAACACGTTGTCGAGCGCCGCCGAATCCGATCCGCCCGGCTGGATCACCGGCTTCAGCTCCGCGATGCGGTCGCCGTAGACCGGCGAATACATCCGCGTCTCGTGCGCCTTCATCCAGTTGACATTGCCCTTCAGCGTGTTGATCTCGCCATTGTGCGCGATCACGCGGAACGGCTGCGCCAGGTTCCAGGTCGGGAAGGTGTTGGTGGAGTAACGCTGGTGATAGACCGCGAAGTTGGAGACGAAGCGCTCGTCCAGCAGGTCGGGATAGAAGGCGGTCAATTGCTCCGCCAGGAACATGCCCTTGTAGATGACCGAGCGGCAGGACAGCGAGCACATGTAGAGCTCGCCGATGCCCTCGTCGCTCGCCGCCCGCTCGATGCGCCGGCGGATGACGTAGAGGTCGGTCTCGAACACCTCCTCGCTGACGCCCTTCGAGTTGGCGATCATGATCTGCTCGATCTCGGGCCGCGTGGCGTTGGCCTTCTCGCCGATCACGCCGATATTCACCGGCACCTGGCGCCAGCCATAGATGGTGTAGCCGTAATTCAGGATCTCGCGCTCGACGATGACGCGGCAGACCTCCTGTTTTCCAAGGTCGGTGCGCGGCAGGAACACCATGCCGATGCCGAGCTTGCCAGGGCTGAGTTCCTGGCCGACCTTGCGCACATAGTCTTCGAAGAAGGCGTGCGGGATCTGCACGTGGATGCCGGCGCCGTCGCCGGTCTTGCCGTCGGCATCGACCGCGCCGCGGTGCCACACCGATTTCAGCGCCTCGATCCCCATCAGCACGATCTCGCGCCGCGGCTCGCCATCGATCGCCGCGATCATCCCGACGCCGCAGGCATCGTGCTCGTCCGCCGGATCGTAAAGCCCGGTGGCGGCAAGATGTTGTGCCGACTTGACCCAGGATTCCGCTGATTGCGCGCTCATCGTCTTGCTCTTCGGCTCGAAGTTTATGCTGGCACCTGCAGGCCGCGCTGCTTGAACTCGGGCTCCAGGTCTTTCAATATTTTCTGAATCACCTTGACCGCCCATTGCTGCCCGGCCTGTCCCGCCTCGGCGATCAAGACCGGCTGGCTCTGGATCAGTTTCTGCCCAAGCGGCGTTCCATAGAAATCGGTGAGCTGCGTCAGCTCATCGACCGTGAAATGGCGCGCATAGATCTGCGCCGTCAGCTCGACCATCTCGGGCAGCATCTCGCGCATCGCCGGCGTGACGCGTGAGTCCATCATATCGCGCGCCTGCGCTTCCATGCCCGGATTGGCGCGCACGACGAGTTCGGTTAGCTTGGGCATGATCAACGACAGGACCTGATCGCCGGTCGCCTGCGCGTTGGTCAGCGTCGCGATCTTGCGGCTCAACTCCAGAGCCTTCGGATCGACCTCTTGCGCTCGCGCCGGACCAGCGCAGGCCAGCAAAGCGACGCTGAGAGCGACTGCCACGCGCACGATAACAAGCCGCATGAGTCCCTCCTACTCCGCCGCCAGCTTGGCGCGCGATTGGGTGATGTAGCTGTCCATCGCGACCGCCGCGTCGCGGCCGTCGCGAATCGCCCACACCACCAGCGAGGCGCCGCGCACGATGTCGCCGGCGGCAAATACGCCCGGCTGATTGGTCATCAGGGTACGCCAGTCGATCTTCAGCGTGCCCCAGTTTGTGAGGATGAGGTCGCCGCCGCCCGTCATCGCCGCGACATTCTCGGGATCGAAGCCCAAGGCCTTGATGGCAAGGTCGGCTTCGATGGTGAAGCTCGATCCCTCGATCACGCGCGGGGTCTGCCGGCCGGTGGCGTCGGGCAGGCCGAGATGGATGCGCTGGCACCGGACGCCGGTGACGCGATTGTCGGCATTGCCGAGGAAGGCCTCGGGCTGGGCCTGCCAGACGAACTGCACGCCTTCTTCTTCCGCGTGCGCCACCTCGCGCTGCGAACCCGGCATGTTGGCGCGGTCGCGGCGATAGACGCAGTGCACGGAGATGGCGCCCTGGCGCACGGCGGTGCGCACGCAATCCATCGCGGTGTCGCCGCCGCCGATCACGACCACGCGCTTGCCCTTGGCATCGAGCGCGCCGGATTCGAATTCCGCCACCCGGTCGCCGAGGCCGGTGCGGTTGCTGGCGGTGAGGTACGAGAGGGCGGGCACGATGTTGTCGAGGCCGCTGCCCGGCCCCGCCATTTCGCGCGCCTTGTAGACGCCGATCGCCAGCAGCACCGCATCGTGCTTGCGCTGCAGCTGGTCGAGCGTGACGTCGCGGCCCAGCTCGCAATTAAGCTGGAACTGGATGCCGCCTTGCACCAGCTGCTCGGCGCGGCGCAGCACGATCGGCTTTTCCAGCTTGAAGTTCGGGATGCCATAGATCATCAGGCCGCCAATCCGGTCGTAGCGGTCATAGACCGTCACCTGATAGCCCTTGCGGCGCAGGAATTCGGCAGCGGCCAAGCCCGCAGGCCCGGCGCCCACGATGCCGACCGACCGGCTCAGCTCGCGCGCCGGCTTGATCGGCTTCACCCAGCCCATCTCGAACGCGGTGTCGGTGATGTAGCGTTCGATCGATCCGATGGTGACGGTCTCGTGGCCCGATTGCTCGATCACGCAATTGCCTTCGCACAGCCGGTCCTGCGGACAGATGCGCCCGCAGATCTCCGGGAAGGTGTTGGTGGCGGAGGCGATCTCGTAGGCCTCTTCCAGCCGGCCTTCGGCGGTCAGCTTCAGCCAGTCGGGGATGTTGTTGTTGAGCGGGCAATGGACCTGGCAGAACGGCACGCCGCACTGCGAGCAGCGGCTGGCCTGGGCCGATGCCGCGGCCGGGCGGAACCGTTCATAGATCTCCTGGAAGTCCTCACGCCTGAGGCCGGCCTCGCGCTTGTCCGGCATGGCCTTGGGGAGATTGACGAATTTCAGCAGATGTTCAGCCATCCCGCGCCCGTCCCAGCCCTGATTGCGGCGAAGGTTCCTAGAAACCGGCGGCAGATTAGGTCAAAATACGCGACCAATCCAGCAGAATCTGACGATTAGGACAATAATAATGTCATATTTTGTTGACCAAAAGCCAGGGGTGTCACCCAAGGCGAGGCGATCGCAACAGCAGAATCGAAAATAGTACCGTTTTGCGACTATATGTTGCGTTTTTCCAGCGAATCCAACGTGCTATAAGCTCCGACCAGATAGCGGGGATCCTACCGAGTGCCGAATATCGACATCCTGGTCCTGGCGATTCTCCAGGGCATGACCGAATTTCTGCCAGTTGGTTCGAGCGGCCACCTCCTGATGGTGCCGCAACTTTATTGCTGGAGTCCCTTGGCGCCGGGCCTGGATCTGGCCATGCTGCTGGGCGCCTTGCTGGCTGTCATGGTCTGCTTCCTCGGCGACCTGCTCGGCATGGTGCAGGGCTTTTTCAAGGTCCTGCAGGGCAAGCGCGATGGCAGGGTGCGGCTCATCGGCCTGTTGCTGGTGGCCGCAATTCCCTATCTGGCGGCGGCGTTCCTGGTGGAACGGTACGCAGGTGGCGCCCTCTCCAGCCCGCTGATGGTCGGCAATGCGCTGGTGTGGTTTGGCCTGCTGCTCTACGGCGCCGACAAGCTGGGGCTGACGGTACGGCGGGTCGAGCATATGACCTTCGGCCAGGCCCTGATGATCGGCATCTTCCAATGCTGCGCGGTCATTCCCGGCGCCGGCGGAACGGCCATCACCATGACGATCGGACGCGTGCTCGGATATGAGCGGCCCGATGCGGTCCGCTTCGCGTTCCTGCTGTCGATCCCGATCCTGGCCGCAATCGCCGGCTACAAGGGCTGGCTGCTGTTCGAGGCGGGCGCCGCAATCGATTTCGCGCAAGCCGGCCTCGCGATGGGGTTGTCAGCCATCGCCGGCTTCATCGCCATCGCGTTCCTGAGCTACTGGGTGCGCCGCTCCGGCTTCGTGCCGTTCGTGCTCTATCGCGTCGCGTTCGGAATCTATCTGCTTTACCTGTTCTACGTCGCGGGTGGGCCGGCCTGCTGATTAAGGGCGGTGGTAGTAGCCGCGCGCGCGATAGCGATCAAGATAAGTGGGAACGATCGCTTCGACCGACGTCGGCGTGATGCCGAGATCGGTGAGCCCCGCCGAACCCGCGCTCGGCACATTGTCGCGCTTCAGCAGGCGCACCTGATCCAGCGTCAATTGCGGCATCGGCAGGCATTGCATCGCCGCGCCCATCAGGCTCGCGATCGGGAACGGCAGCGGGACCAGCGCGCGCTTGCGGCCGATTTCCTTGAGCATCAGGCGCATGAGGTCGGCGAAGGTGTAGACCTTCGGTCCGGCGAGCTCATAGGTCTGGCCTGCCGCGGCCGGCGTTTCGATCGCCTTCACCACCGCTTCCGCGACGTCGCCCACATAGACCGGCTGGAATCTGGTCTTGCCGCCGCCGATCAGCGGCAGCGCGGGCGACAGCCGCGCCATCTTGGCAAAGCGGTTGAAGAATCCGTCCTCCGGCCCGAACACGATGGATGGGCGCAGGATGGTGGCCTTGGGAAAGGCTTGGCGCACGGCGGCTTCGCCTTCCGCCTTGGTGCGGGCATAGGTCGAGTTGGAGTTCGCGTCGGCGCCGATGGCGGAGATGTGGACCAGGTGCCGGGCGCCGGCGCGCGCCGCCTCCTCGGCGATGGTCCGCGCGCCTTCGGCCTGGATTGCCTGGAATCTCTGCCGGCCGCTCTCATGGAGGATGCCGACCAGATTGACGACGGCATCCGCGCCATCGACGGCGCGCGCGACCGAGGCGCGATCCCGCACGTTGGTCGCGACCGGTGTCACCTGTCCGACAACGCCGGCAGTTTTCAGGAACAAGGCTTCGTCCGGACGGCGCACCGCCACCCGCACCGACCAGCCGTCGCGCGCCAGATCCGTCACCACGTAGCGGCCGATGAAGCCCGACCCGCCGAACACCGTCGCCAAGCGTTGCGCCATGCCGTCTCCCGTTTTGAATGGTCCCGATGGTCTCTCGGGGCCACTCGCGACTCTTGATTCGGGCTAGGTATGTGGCAACGAAACGGCTTTGTAAACGCCGCTGTCGGGCTCGCTTGGCGGCGTCGATCAGCGCCCCAATTGGCGCCCCAATTGCCGGTTGACTTTGAGCCGGTTCTGGACAGAATGCGCCGCGCCGCGCGACCCGCCTTCCGGTGTGGTATCGCTGGGCCCAGGTGGCGGAATTGGTAGACGCGCAGGTTTCAGGTACCTGTGGGGCAACCCGTGGAGGTTCGAGTCCTCTCCTGGGCACCATCTCATCAAGCAACAAGCGGGTGTCGGCCGGCAACCAGCGGCCGGACGCGCTTTGCCAAATGCCGCGAATGGCGGCAGGATGGCGGCAATGATCGAATCGACCGGTAAGGGAAGCTGAATGACCATCGAGCTGCACCGCGGCGACCTGCCGTCGGGCCTGAAGCTCGGGCCGGTGGTCGCGGTTGATACCGAGACCATGGGCCTCAATCCGGTGCGCGACCGCCTGTGCCTGGTGCAATTGAGCCAGGGCGACGGCAACGTTCACCTGGTGCAGATCGCTCGGCCCGCCGCCGGCAAGCGCGCCACCGCCCCCAATCTCAAGGCGCTGTTCGAGGATAGCAGCATCCTGAAGCTGTTCCACTTCGCGCGCTTCGATTTGAGCGCGCTCAAGGTCAATCTCGATATCGATTGCGCGCCGGTCTATTGCACCAAGATCGCGGCCAAGCTGGTGCGCACCTTCACCGACCGCCACGGGCTTAAGGATTTGTGCAAGGAGCTGTTGGGCATCGACTTGTCGAAACAGCAGCAAAGCTCCGATTGGGGCGCCGAAACCCTGACCCAGGATCAGCTCAAATATGCCGCCGCCGATGTCCTTTACCTGCACCAACTGAAAGAAAAGCTGGATCCGATCCTGGAGCGGGAGGGCCGCCGCGCCTTGGCGGAGGGCTGCTTCGGTTTCCTCCCGACGCGGGCCGCGCTGGATCGGCTTGGCTGGGATCAGCCCGATATTTTCGAGCACTGACCAAAGTGTGATCCAAGTCTCAAGCTCGAATTTCTCCGTTGCTGCGCAAAGGCTTGGGCGGCCCTAAGGTAGGGCCGGTCGTGGGAGTTCGCTGGATTTGCCGGGCGTGCGGCGCTATGGTCCGGCCAGTCTTGATGGATTGCCGCCGTAAATTGAGGAGAGGGCAGTGACGGCACGGGCAAGAGGCGAGGCGAGCGGGACGCAATTGGGGTCCGCGTCCGTGCCGCCCGCGCGTGCATCATCCACCGGCCATGCAGCGACAGCCGAAGGGTTGGCGGCGGCGCAGCGCGTCCTCACGCAAGAGGCCGATGCCCTGGTGCGCCTGGCGGGCGAGCTTGATGAGCGCATCGGCCGGGCGCTCGACATCCTGGCCGACGTGACCGGGCGCGTGATCGTGACCGGCATGGGAAAGAGCGGCCACATCGCGCGCAAGATCGCGGCGACCTTTGCCTCGACCGGAACGCCGGCGCAGTTCGTCCATCCCGGCGAAGCCAGCCACGGCGATCTCGGCATGGTGACCGCGGGCGACGCGGTGGTGGCGCTGTCCAATTCGGGCGAGACCTTCGAACTGGCGGACATCGTCAGCCACACCCGCCGCTGGTCGATCCCTCTGATCGCGATCACCGCGAATGCGGCCAGCACCCTGGGCGCCGCGGCCGACGTGACGCTGCCGCTGCCCAAGGTCGGCGAGGCCGGCTCGATGGCGATCGCGCCCACCACCTCCACCACCATGATGCTGGCGCTGGGCGACGCGCTGGCGGTGGCGTTGCTGGAGCGCAAGGGATTCTCGACCGAAGATTTCCACGCCCTGCACCCGGGGGGCAAGCTCGGGCAAAAGCTGCTGCGGGTCGCCGATCTCATGCATGTCGGCAAGGAATTGCCGCTGATAAGCGTTGAAGCAGGGATGCAGGAAGCGATCCTGGAGATGACCGCCAAGACCTATGGTTGCGTCGCTGCGATCGACGCGGGCGGCCGCCTGGCGGGGATCGTCACCGACGGGGATTTACGGCGGCACATGGGTGTTGACCTGATGCATCGCACCGTGCGCGAAGTGATGACGGCCCATCCGCGCACCATCCGCGCCGGCGCGCTGGCGGCCGAGGCTCTGCATGTCATGAACGAAAAATCGATCACGTCGCTGTTCGTGCTGGAAGACGGCAAGCCGGTCGGCATCGTGCGCCTGCACGATTGCCTCAAGGCCGGTGTTGCGTGACGAAAGATAGACCGGCCATGGCGAACCTGAACGAAGATCTGCCGGCTCGACCGGCTTCGGCGCCAGACCCGGCGCCGGCCGGCCTGCGCAAGATCGCGCCGAAGCGCCAGCCGGGACAGCCCCAGGTCCGGCCGAAAGGCCGGCGCGGCAGATCGGTGCGCGTGCTCAAGGTGGCGCTGCCCTTGGTCATGGCCGTCACGCTGGGCTATGTCGGCTATTGGTGGCTGGAATCGCGCGGCACGGTGGTCGATCCGACCTTCATGCAGCAGGTGAACGAGAGCAACACCAAGGCCGAGGTCA
Source organism: Dongiaceae bacterium (assembly GCA_036004205.1). Lineage (GTDB taxonomy): Bacteria > Pseudomonadota > Alphaproteobacteria > Dongiales > Dongiaceae > Dongia_A. The sequence goes on along the minus strand of DASYRS010000611.1, from coordinate 334 downwards.
CCGTCAACGACGTCAAATATGACGGCAAGGACAAGAAGGGCCGGCCGTTCAGCATCACCGCGGATTCAGCCTCGCACGCCGACGGCGACGATCGGCACATCGCGCTCAAGAAGCCGCTGGCCGACATCACCATGCCCAGCGGCGCCTATGTGGCGCTGACCGCCAATGACGGCGTTCTCGACCGCGATGCCGATATCATCACCTTGAACGGCGACGTCACCTTGTTCCATGACAACGGCTTGTCGTTCCAGACCGACAGCGCCACCATCGACCTCGACGCCAAGACCGCCGAGGGCAATGATGTGGTCGAGGGCCAGAACGGCGACGGCGAGCT
>DASYRS010000610.1:0-5209 GCA_036004205.1 Dongiaceae bacterium | reverse complement strand
GCTGAGGCTGATTTGCTTTAGATCCCGCAACTTGGCGACCACTTCCTGCACCAGTACGTCAGGTGCGGAAGCGCCCGCGGTCACGCCCACCGACTGCACGCCGTCCAGCCATTTGGGGTCGAGCTGGCCGGCATTCTCAATAAGGTGGCTGCGCACGCCAAGTTCCTCGGCGATTTCGCGCAGGCGGTTGGAATTGGATGAATTGGGCGCGCCGATCACCAGGATCATGTCGACCTGCTCGGAGAGCTGGCGCACCGCGCGCTGGCGATTCTGGGTCGCGTAGCAGATGTCCTTGGTGTCCGGCCCGACGATCGCGGGGAAGCGCCGCTTCAGCGCCTCGATCACCTCGCGCGTATCGTCCACCGACAATGTGGTTTGCGTCACGTATGAGATCTTCTCGGGATCCTTGACCTGCAGACTCGCCACTTCGTCGGCGCTTGAGATCAGGTGAACGCCGCCGGGCACCTGGCCCATTGTGCCCTCGACCTCGGGATGGCCGGCATGGCCGATCAGGATGACTTCGCGGCCCTGCGAGGCATAGCGCCGGCCTTCGACATGGACCTTGGAAACGAGCGGGCAGGTGGCATCGATCACCTGCAGGTGTCGCGATTCCGCATCGGTTTCGACCGTCTTGCTGACGCCATGGGCGCTGAAGATCGCGATCTTGCCCTCCGGCACTTCGTCGAGCTCCTCGACGAAGACCGCGCCTTTCGCGCGCAGCGAATCGACCACGTGCCGGTTATGCACGATCTCATGACGGACATAGACCGGAGGCCCATAGGTCTCCAGCGCCTTTTCCACAATGTCGATTGCCCGCTCCACACCGGCGCAAAAGCCGCGCGGCTGTGCCAAGACTACCTTCATAATCACCATCTATTCAGGCCAACACCGAATACCCCACGGGCATCCCCTAGTGTTGGACTCGGCCATGCCGAACCGGAACCGGCAGCGGCGCTGACCGATCAATTTTCCTGTAACACAGAATGACCTGCTTGCCTACCCGACTTGCGGCACTGCACACACCGGGTTAAGTATTTGACATAAAGACCATTAATGAGACTCGGCTATTGGCGCATATGCGCTATGCTAGCTTTTGCCGGCTGACTTCCCTATAAGCAGCCGATTCGCGGCCGGGCTCAGTCCTAGGCCGTTGGGGACAGCCACGCATAACGAGTGAGAAGCAATCATCGTGACCGCCGCCAGCAAGACTCCGCTCCTGGACCGCATCAAGACGCCCGCCCATCTGCGTCAACTTGACCCAAGCCAGCTGCGCCAGGTCGCGGACGAGTTGCGGCAGGAGACGATCGACGCGGTCTCGGTGACCGGCGGCCATCTCGGCGCCGGCCTTGGCGTGGTCGAGTTGACGGTTGCCATCCACTACGTGTTCGACACGCCGTATGACCGGCTGATCTGGGACGTCGGCCACCAGGCCTATCCGCACAAGATCATGACCGGCCGGCGCGACCGCATCCGCACCATCCGCCAGGGCGGCGGCCTCAGCGGTTTCACCAAGCGCTCGGAATCGGAATACGACCCGTTCGGCGCGGCGCACAGCTCGACCTCCATCTCCGCCGGCCTCGGCATGGCGGTGGCGAGCGAGCTGCAGGGCCGCAAGCGCAACGTAATCGCAGTGATCGGCGATGGCGCGATGAGCGCCGGCATGGCCTACGAGGCGATGAACAATGCCGGCTCGCGCGATACGCGCCTGATCGTCATCCTCAACGACAACGACATGTCGATCGCACCGCCGGTCGGCGCGCTCAGCTCCTATCTCTCGCGCTCGCTGTCCTCGACCTCGTTCCGCTCGCTGCGCCACGTCGCGAAGGACATCTCCAAGATCCTGCCGCGGCCGTTCCAGCGCGCCGCCCAGCAGGCCGAGGAATTCGCCCGCGGCATCATCGCCGGCGGCGGCACCCTGTTCGAGGAATTGGGCTTCTATTACGTCGGCCCGATCGACGGCCACAATATGGAGCACCTGGTTCCGATCCTGCAGAATCTCGCCAATTCCGACGAGCCGGGGCCGGTGCTGGTCCATTGCGTGACCCAGAAGGGCAAGGGCTATGGTCCGGCCGAAGCCTCCGCCGACAAGTATCATGGCGTAGTCAAGTTCGACGTCGCGACCGGCGCGCAGCAGAAATCGACGCCGAAGGCGCCGAGCTATACCGGCGTGTTCGCGAAGGCCCTGATCGCCGAGGCCAAGGTCGACGACCGCATCATCGCGGTCAACGCCGCGATGCCCTCCGGCACCGGCCTCGATGCCTTCGGCAAGGCGTTCCCCGACCGCACCTTCGATGTCGGCATCGCCGAGCAGCATGCCGTGACGTTCTGCGCGGGCGCGGCGACGGAAGGAATGAAACCGTTCGCCGTGATCTATTCCACGTTCCTGCAACGGGCCTATGACCAGGTTGTTCACGACGTGGCGATTCAAAGCCTGCCCGTGCGCTTCGCGATGGATCGCGCCGGCCTTGTCGGCGCTGATGGGCAGACCCATGCGGGCAGCTTCGACATCGCCTATCTGGGCTGCCTGCCGAACTTCGTGATCATGGCGCCGTCGGACGAACTGGAACTGATGCACATTGTCGCAACCGCCGCCGAAATCGACGACCGGCCCTCGGCCTTCCGCTATCCGCGCGGCGAGGGCGTCGGGCTGGAGCTGCCGGAGCGCGGCACGCCGGTTCCGATCGGCAAGGGGCGCATCCTCAAGGAAGGCACCAAGGTCGCGATCCTCAATTTCGGCACGCGCTTGGCTGAATGCCTGAAGGCGGCCGACGATCTGGGCGCCAAGGGCCTTTCCACCACGGTCGCGGACGCGCGCTTCTGCAAGCCGCTGGACGAGGATCTGGTCGCGCGCTTGGCCCGCGAACACGAGGTGTTGATCACGATCGAGGAAGGCGCCATTGGCGGCTTCGGCTCGCACGTCCTACATTACCTGGCAAAGGCTGGCTTGCTGGACGGCGGGTTGAAGGTGCGGCCGATGGTGCTGCCCGACATCTTCATCGACCATGACTCGCCGCAGAAACAATATGACGTGGCCCGTCTCAACGCGCCCCACATTGTGGAGCAGGCGCTGCAGGCCATGGGCATCGCGCAGAAGGTCGTTCGACTGTGACATTCAATCGGCGTGGCTTCCTGATCGCCGCAGCAATGCTGGCGATCGGGACCGGCATTTCCCCCAGCTTTGCGGCGGCGCAGGGCGCCGCTGACCCAAAGGCCACCGTGCAAGCGTTCTACGATGCGCTTGAAGAAACCATGAAGCAAGGCGAGCAGCTCGGCTTCGACGGCCGCTACAAGAAGCTGGAGCCGGTCATCCACCAGACCTTCGACGTGCCGGTGATGGCGAAGATCGCGGTTGGCGCTGAATGGACCCAGTTCAATGCCGAAGACAAGGCCAAGGTGCTGGACGCGTTCAACCGCTACATGGTCACGACCTACGCGTCCCGCTTCAAGACCTACAAGGGCCAGAAGTTCGAAGTCGGAGAGGTCAAGCCGCTGGCCGAGAAGCGGCAGCTGGTCGAGACCAATCTCTACAAGTCCAACGGCGACCCGGTTTCGCTCAAATACCTGTTCTGGCCGAGCAAGGACGGGGACTGGAAGATCATCGACGTCTATTACAGCGGCGGCGCGATCTCCGAAATGGCGCGGATGCGCTCCGACTTCTCCGCCACGGTGACCGGCGGCGGGGCCGAAGCCCTGGTCGCGGCTCTCGAAAAGAAAATCGTCGACATCAAGAACGAGCCGGAACAGTAGGCCGACTGCGGCGCGACAAGCCGCACTGACCGTTTCCTCGTTTTGCGGTAGTATCGGGCTCCGTCTCGGAGGCCTGATCGTCGCATGCATCGCCCCCTCACGCTCGATCGCAAGCCGGATCTGCTGGCGCGGCTGATGGCCGTGCGCAAGGATCTGCCGCGCGTGCGCTGCGCCATCGTCCATCCGTGCGATCCGGGTTCCCTCGAAGGGGCGCGTCGCGCGGCCGAGGCCGGCTTGATCGATCCGATCCTGGTCGGACCGCGGCCGAAGATCGAGCTGGCGCTGAAAGCAGCCGGCCTTGCACCCGATGTCATGCCGATCGTCGCGACCGAGCACAGCCACGCGGCCGCCGCCAAGGCCGTCGCGATGGCGCGCGCGGGCGAAGTCGCGGCGCTGATGAAAGGCAGCCTGCATACCGACGAACTGATGGAGGCGGCGGTCGCGCCGGAAGGATTGCGCAGCGGCCGGCGCATGAGCCACGTATTCGTGCTCGACGTGCCGGCCTATGACCGGCTGCTGATGGTGACGGATGCGGCGATCAATATCGCGCCCGACCTGGATGCCAAGCGGCACATCGTGCAGAACGCCATCGACCTCGCGCATGCCCTGGGCGTCGCAGTGCCGCTGGTCGCGATTCTGTCGGCGGCCGAGACGGTCAATCCGCGCATTCCCTCGACGGTCGACGCGGCGGCTTTGTGCAAAATGGCCGATCGCGGCCAGATCGCCGGCGGCGTGCTGGACGGACCGCTCGCGTTCGACAACGCGATCAGCATCGAGGCCGCGACGGAAAAGGGCATCCTTTCGCCGGTCGCGGGCCGCGCCGATATCCTGGTCGTGCCGGACCTGGAGGCCGGCAACATCCTCGCCAAACAACTGAGCTATTTCGCCGGGGCGGACAGCGCGGGCATCGTGATGGGCGCACGCTGTCCGATCGCCCTCACAAGCCGCGCCGATCCGGTGGAGAGCAGGCTTGCCTCGGCGGCGCTGCTCGGTCTGGTCTCCGCGCACCGGCGCGAGACGGCGCCGGTCGTCTCTTAGTCCTTGGTCCCACTTGCGGCTTGACGTCGCAAGGTCTAAGGCCGGAGGGCCGTAAGGATCACGTCAGGATTCCGGCTGTATTGAATATAAGCCAATCACGCCCTGCCTGATTTATCCCAATGGATGGCCTCGATGTGCGGACTTGCCGGAGAGATCGCCTGCGCATCCCACGCACGGACCAATGCCGAGCGCGCCCTTCCGATGCTGCAGGCCATCCTGCATCGCGGGCCGGACGATGTGGGGCAGTGGGACGACGCGACGGGCGATGCCTGTCTGTTCCATGCCAGGCTCGCGCTAGTCGATCTCGATGGCGGCAGGCAGCCGATGTCGGATCTTGGCGAAGATGTCGTCATCGTGTTCAACGGCGAGATCTATGGGTTCGAGCGGACCCGGCGCGAGCTTGAGGCGCGCGGCGTCGTCTTCC
>DASYRS010000609.1:0-5809 GCA_036004205.1 Dongiaceae bacterium | reverse complement strand
TGCTGCTGGTGCCTTCGCCATAATCCGTTCCGTTTCCTTGAGTGGTCCTTAGACCGTCTTCTTCTTGCCGGCGATCGCCTTGGCCGGGCCCTTGCGGGTGCGCGCGTTGGTGTGCGTGCGCTGGCCGCGGACCGGCAGGCCCTTGCGATGCCGAAGGCCGCGATAGCAGCCGAGATCCATCAGGCGCTTGATGTTCATCGCCGTCTCGCGCCGCAGATCGCCTTCGACCGTGTAGTCCTGGTCGATGACTTCGCGGATGCGCACCACTTCGGCGTCGGTCAGCTGCGACACGCGCCGCTCTGCCGGGATGCCGACCTTGGCAGTGATCTCCTTGGCTTTGGCCGGGCCAATGCCGGTGATGTAGGTCAGGGCGATAACCACCCGCTTCTGCGTCGGAATGTTGACGCCAGCAATACGCGCCACGTTGTTGCTCCTTAAAGCTAAGCTCTTGTTCGATCAGGGCAAAGCCAATCGGCCCGGTCGCCCCCGGCGATCGAGAAGGCGCGCATTATATTGCGATTCGCCTCCCCGTCAATGCCGAAAGCCGAATTCATGCCAACTCGGTTTCGCCTTTCAAATCAAGCGGTTAAGGCTTGATCCGAGAAAGCACGCGCTCGATCTCCTCAGTCACTTTGTCGGGGTCTGCCATGCCGTCCACGCGCTGCAGCAGGCCCTTTTTCTTGTAGTACGGCAGGATCGGCGCGGTCTGCTCGCGATAGGCCTTCAGCCGCGCCTTCACCGTCTCTGCGTTGTCGTCCTTGCGCCGGGCGAAGTCGGTGCTGCCGCACACATCGCACACGCCCTTTTTCTTCGGCTGCTTGAACTTGTCGTGGTAGCCGGCGCCGCATTTGGCGCAGGCGAAGCGGCCGGAGATGCGCTCCACCAGCGCGTCCTCGTCGACCACCAATTCGATCACGCCGTCGATCTTGCTGCCCTTCTTGGCCAGCATGTCATCCAAGGCAATCGCCTGGTTGACGGTACGCGGGAAGCCGTCCAGCACATAGCCGGACCTGCAGTCCGGCTCCTCGATCCGCTTGGCAATGATGCCGATGACGATCTCGTCCGACACCAGTTGGCCGGCTGCCATCACCTTGTCGGCAGCTTTGCCCAACTCAGTGCCGGCGTCCCGTTCCGCGCGCAGCATGTTGCCGGTCGAAAGCTGTGGCAGCTTGTGTCGCTCATAGAGCCGTTCCGCCTGCGTCCCCTTGCCCGCGCCCGGCGGCCCCAACAGGATTAGGTTCACCCCCGACGTCCTTTCAGCCTGGCTTTCTTGATGAGACCTTCATACCGGTGAGCCAGAAGATGCGAGTGCACCTGCGAAACGGTGTCCATCGTGACCGACACCACGATCAGCAGCGAGGTGCCGCCGAAATAGAACGGCACCGAGTATTGCGAGATCAGGATCTCCGGCAGCACGCAGATGGCGCACAGATAAGCGGCGCCCAGCACCGTCAGCCGCGTCAGCACGTAGTCCAGATATTCCGCGGTGTTCTTCCCCGGACGGATGCCGGGCAGGAACCCGCCGTTCTTCTTCAGATTGTCCGCGGTCTCGTCCGGGTTGAAGACGATCGCCGTGTAGAAGAAGGCGAAGAAGGAGATCAGCGCCAGGTACATGGCGATGTAGAGCGGCTGGCCATGGCTGAACAGCCGGATGGCGGTCTGCATGGTCTCCGGCAGGTCGGCGCGGTTGGAATAGAAGCTGGCGACCGTGAGGGGCAGCAGCAGCAGCGAGGACGCGAAGATCGGCGGGATGACGCCCGACATGTTGAGCTTCAGCGGCAGATGCGAGGATTCGCCGCCGAACATGCGGTTGCCGACTTGCCGCTTCGGGTATTGCACGATCAGCCGGCGCTGCGCGCGCTCGAAGAACACCACGAAGGTGATGACCGCGATCACACCGACCAGGACGCCGAACACCAGGACCGGGCTGATCGAGCCGGCGCGCAACTGCGAGAAGATCTGGCCGAGCGCGCTCGGCAGGCGCGCGACGATGCCGGCGAAGATGATGAGCGAAATGCCGTTGCCGATGCCGCGCGCGGTGATCTGCTCGCCCAGCCACATCAGGAACATGGTGCCGCAGGACAAGGTCACGACCGCGCTGAAGATGAAGAACGCGCCCGGATCGATGACCGCGCCGCCGCTGGGCCCCGACATGTTCTGCAGGCCGTTGGCGATGCCGAACGACTGGGCGAGGGCGAGGACCAATGTGCCGTAGCGGGTCCACTGGTTGATCTTGCGCCGGCCGCTCTCGCCTTCCTTCTTCCACGCCTCCAGCGTCGGGGAGACCGAGGTCAGGAGCTGCATGATGATGGAGGACGAGATGTAGGGCATGATGCCCAGGGCGAACACCGTCATGCGGCTGATGGCGCCGCCGGCGAACATGTCGACCATGCCGAGCACGCCGCCCGAATGCTGCTGGAAGATCGCCTGGAACGCCACCGAATCGATGCCGGGCAGCGGGATATAGGCGCCGATCCGGGCCACGATCAGGACGCCCAGGGTGTACCAGATTCGCTGTTTGAGCTCGGTCGCCTTGGAAAGCGCGCCGAAATTGATACTGGAGGCCAGTTGTTCCGCGGCCGATGCCATGCTGGGCAAGCTCCTCTAATGCGGTCCGCAGCTTATATGGTGTCTCCGGCCCGCTTACTCCAAGACCCGGGGGCCAAGACCTAGGGGCGACCCCTTAGGCCTTCGCTTCGTCCTTCTTCGGCTTGGGCGCCTTCACGATGACCGTGCCGCCCAGCTTTTCCACCGCCGCGACCGCCGATTTGGAGGCGCCCGCCACTTCGATGGTCAGCTTGGTCTTCAGCTCGCCCTTGCCGAGCAGCCGGACACCGTCCCGCACCCGGCTGAGCAGGCCGGCGGCCACCAGGGCCGCGCCCGTCACCGTCTGGCTGGCGTCCAGGCGCTTGGCTTCGATCGCCGCCTGCAGGCGGCCCAGGTTCACTTCCACTAGATTGAGGCGGAAAATGTTGTTGAAGCCCTTTTTCGGCAGGCGCCGGAACAGGGGCATCTGGCCGCCTTCGAACCCGTTGATGGCGACGCCGGTGCGCGCGGTCTGGCCCTTGCCGCCGCGCCCGCCGGTCTTGCCCTTGCCCGAGCCGATGCCGCGGCCGACGCGGATGCGGTTCTTGCGGGCGCCCGGATTGTCGGAAAGCTGATTGAGTTTCATGATCTTATCCTGTCTCGCGCCGGGCTGGCGGCGCGTTTCCTTACTTCGCCGGTTCGACCCGCACCAGGTGGCCGACCTTGCGCAGCATCCCGCGCACCGACGGCGTGTCGGCGACTTCGCTGCTGCGGTTCATCTTGTTGAGGCCGAGGCCGATCAGCGTATCGCGCTGACCGGGCTTGCGGCCGATCGGGCTCGCGATCTGGGTGACCTTCAGTTTGCCGGACATCTTCGCCTCGCCTTACTCGCGCGCGTCGGCTTCTGCGCCGCGCTTGCCGATGATCTCGCTGACCTTCTTGCCGCGGCGGGCCGCGACCGAACGGGGCGAGTTGCTGCGCGTCAACGCATCGAACGCCGCCTTGATCATGTTGTGCGGGTTGGAGGTGCCGACCGACTTCGCCACCACGTCGTGGATGCCGAGCGCCTCGCAGATCGCGCGGACCGGGCCGCCGGCGATGATGCCGGTGCCGGCTTCCGCCGCCCGCATCACCACATTGCCGGCGCCGTAATGGCCGACCACGTCATGGTGCAGGGTCCGGCCCTCGCGCAGAGGAACGCGGATCATCTGCTTCTTGGCATGCTCGGTCGCCTTGCGGATCGCCTCGGGCACCTCGCGCGCCTTGCCCGAACCGTGACCGACCCGGCCCTTGCCGTCGCCGACCACCACGATCGCCGCGAAGCCGAAGCGCTTGCCGCCCTTCACCACCTTGGCGACGCGGTTGATGCCGACCAGCTTCTCGATCAGCTCCGGCTCGCCGGAACGCTCGCGCTCCCGGTCCCGATCGCCGCGCCGCTCTCTTTTCTCGCCCTTAGCCATAAAGCTACATCCTTCCTAGAACGGCGCTTAGAACGCCAGTCCGCCTTCACGCGCGGCGTCGGCCAGCGCCTTGATGCGGCCGTGATACATGTAACCGCCGCGATCGAACACGACGGCCTTGACGCCCTTGGCGGTGGCGCGGGAAGCGATCAGCTTGCCCACTTCCTTGGCCGCGTCCAGGTTCGCGCCGGTCTTCAGCTTGCCCTTCAGCTCCTTGTCGAGCGTCGAGGCCGCCGCCACCGTCATGCCATTCGCATCATCGATGATCTGCGCGTAGATGTGCATCGAGGAGCGGAACACCGACAGGCGGGGCCGACCCACCGCCTTCTGGCGGATTGCCGTGCGCACGCGAGTCTGACGGCGCTCGAACAGCTTGTTTGACTTGTTCGCCATGGCCATTCCTTACTTCTTCTTGCCTTCCTTGCGCAGGATGGTCTCGGTGTCGTACTTGATGCCCTTGCCCTTGTAGGGCTCGGGCGGACGAACCGCGCGGATTTCCGCCGCCACCTGGCCGACCTTGTGCTTGTCGTATCCGCTGATCAGGATCGCGGTCGGCTTCTCGCACTTGATCGTGATGCCTTCCGGGATCGGATAGCTCACGTCGTGGCTGTAGCCCATCTGGAGCTGCAGGTTCTTGCCCTGGACCGCGGCGCGATAGCCGACGCCGTTGATCTCCAGGGCCTTGCTGTAGCCCTTGCTCACGCCTTCGACCATGTTGCGCAGGTTGGCGCGGGTGGTGCCCCACATGATGCGCGACTGCTGGTCCTCGGCGAGCGGCTTCACCCACACCTTGCCGTCCTTCACCGAAACCTCGACCTGGGACTTGATCGGCAGCTTCAGCGTGCCGAGCTTGCCCTTCACGGTCGCGATGCCGCCGGCGACGTCGACCGTGACGCCCTGCGGAATGCTGACCGGGTTTTTGCCTACGCGGGACATCTCGTTCCTCTTAGAACACGCGGCACAGCACTTCGCCGCCGACATTCGCCGAGCGCGCGTCGTTCTCCGACATCACGCCCCGCGGGGTCGACAGGATCGAAATACCGAGCCCGTTGTAGTAGCGCGGAAGGTCCGCGATCTTCGAATAGACCCGACGGCCCGGCGTGGAGATGCGATGAATCTCGCGGATCACCGGCGTGCCTTCGTGGTACTTCAGTTCGATCGTGATCTCGCCGCCCGGATTGCTCTGGTCGACGACGTAATGACGGATATAACCTTCCCGCTTCAGCACCTCGAGCACGTTCGCGCGCAGCCGCGAGGCCGGCGTCGTGCAGCTGGACATGCCCGCCTTCTGGGCATTCCGGATGCGGGTCAGCATATCACCCAAGGGATCGCTCAACGGCATTTGTCCGATCCTCCTTACCAGCTTGCCTTGACCATGCCCGGGATCTGGCCGGTCGAGGCCAGTTCCCGCAGCGCGATACGCGACAAGCGGAACTTGCGGTAGACCGAGCGCGAGCGGCCCGTCAGGTCACAGCGATGTTTGATGCGCACTTTCGATGAATTGCGCGGCATCTCGGCCAGCTTCAGGCGGGCCGCGAAGCGGTCCTCCATCGCCAGGTTGTCGTTGTCCGCGATCGCCTTCAGCTTCGCGCGCTTGGCGGCGTATTGCTTCGCCAGGCGCTCGCGCTTCTTGTTGCGTTCGATTGAGCTGGTCTTCGCCATCTCGTCCTCTCCTCTAAGGCTAGGCCACGAAGGGCATCTGGAAGCCCTTCAGCAACGCCTTCGCCTCGGCGTCAGTCTTTGCGGTCGTGCAGATCACGATGTCCATGCCGCGAACCTTGTCGACCTTGTCGTAATCGATCTCCGGGAACACCAGCTGCTCC
>DASYRS010000608.1:0-3385 GCA_036004205.1 Dongiaceae bacterium | reverse complement strand
ATCGACCGTGTGCTGGGTGCCGCTCTCGTGCCCTATCCGCGGCAGGGCTATCCGGCGCTGGGATTGGTCATCTATCAAATCGATGGGGGATCGCTGAAGGGGTTCCGCTTGCCGGAAATCGTGCTCGACCAGGAACGGAATGTTGGCCGCGAGGAGCTGGCTGGCCCGCCCGGGCTCGAGGGGCGCTATCAGATCACGCTCAGCGAGAACCCGTTCGGGGCGCCTTACTATGCCGGCTATGTCGAGATCGAGCCGCACGGCGACGCGTACCGCGTGCGGTGGTATACGCCGCGACTCGCCTATGTCGGTACGGGGGTGAGGCTGGGAAGCACGTTTGTCGTGGCGTACTCGTTCAATCAGGCGCCTGGCGTAGTGGCCTATTGCATTGGCCCGGATTGGTTGGTCGGCGTGGGCGCGAACTTCGACCGCGAGACATTGTCCTATCAGACCATGCACCGGGCGGGCTCACCGCTGCCGCCGTGGTCGACCGCACGGCCGCCGACCTGTTCTTAAGCCAGACTCTCCCGCGAGAACCACGGCCCGTGTTCCCTATATGTTCCGGGTAATCTTCTTGCCTTTCGGGGCTGGATGGCTATATTCCCGGCCAAATCAAAGGTTCGACGGGATCGAGCCATAAAAAAGGGTGGGCCAACGGCCCGCCTTTTTTGTTGCCGAAATCCCGCCGGGGATTTGGACAGATTCATCGAGGCAGATCGGAGAGCATGCTGGCCGAACGCATCGCCAAGTTGATCACGCCCGCCATCGAAGCCATGGGCTTCGATCTGGTGCGCGTGCAGGTATCGGGCAGCCAGCGCCCGACCTTGCAGATCATGGCGGAGCCCAACAGCGGCCGCGCCATGTCGGTCGACGATTGCGCGGAGATTTCGCGCGCGATCTCGGCGGTGCTGGATGTCGAGGATCCGATCGCCGGCGCCTATTCCCTGGAAGTGAGCTCGCCCGGCATCGACCGGCCGCTGACCCGCGCCAAGGATTACGAGCGCTTCCTGGGCCACGAGGCGAAGGTCGAGACCAACGCGCCGATCGACGGGCGCAAGCGGTTCAAGGGGCCGATCAAGTCGGTCGACGCGAATGCGGTGGAACTGACCGTGGAGGGGGCGGATATCCGGCTTCCGTTCGCGGCCATCCACAAGGCGAAACTGGTCCTGACGGATGCGCTGATCGCGCTCCACCAGGCGGCAGATGAACACGACAACACCGAACAAGAGGACGATTGAGGCAAAGAGTCATGGAACAAGCCATTGCCATTCCGCGCATGGAACTGTTGCAGGTCGCCGATGCGGTGGCCCGCGAAAAAAGCATCGACCGCGATGAAGTGCTGGTCGCCATGGAACAGGCGATCCAGAAGGCCGGCCGCTCGAAATACGGCCACGAGCACGACATCCGCGCCAACATCGACCGCAAGACCGGGGAGATTCGCCTGACCCGCGTGCGCGAAGTGGTGGAGACCGTCGAGAACGAGGCGACGCAGCTGCCCGTCGCCTGGGCGCAGAAGCGCGATCCCAACCTCAAGGTCGGCGACCTCATCGTCGACGAGCTGCCGCCGATCGATTTCGGCCGCATCGCGGCCCAGACCGCCAAGCAGGTGATCGTCCAGAAGGTGCGCGAGAGCGAGCGCAAGCGCCAGTTCGAGGAATTCAAGGACCGCAAGAACGAGATCATCAACGGCCTCGTGAAGCGCGTCGAATTCGGCAACGTCACCGTCGATCTGGGCCGCGGCGAAGCCTTGCTGCGGCGCGACGAATTGCTGCCACGCGAGACGTTCCGCAACGGCGACCGCGTGCGCGCGCTCATCATGGACGTGCGTGAAGAGCCGCGCGGGCCGCAGATCTTCCTGTCGCGCACCCATCCGCAGTTCATGGCCAAGCTGTTCGCCCAGGAAGTGCCGGAAATCTATGACGGCATCATCGAGATCAAGGCGGTGGCCCGCGATCCCGGCAGCCGCGCCAAGATCGGCGTGGTGTCGCGCGACAGCGGCATCGACCCCGTGGGCGCGTGCGTCGGCATGCGCGGCAGCCGCGTCCAGGCGGTGGTCCAGGAACTGCAAGGCGAGAAGATCGACATCATCCCCTGGTCGCAGGACCAGGCAACCTTCGTCGTCAACGCGCTGGCGCCGGCGGAAGTCTCCAAGGTGGTGATGGACGAGGATTCCGGCCGTATTGAAGTCGTGGTGCCGGATGACCAATTGTCACTGGCGATCGGCCGCCGGGGCCAGAACGTGCGCCTGGCGTCGCAGCTCACTGCCCTTGAGATCGACATCCTGACCGAGGCGCAGGAATCCGAGCGCCGGCAGGAGGAGTTCCGCACCCGCTCGCAGATGTTCATGGATGCGCTCGACGTCGACGACGTGATCGCGCACCTGCTCGTCACCGAGGGCTTCACCAGCGTCGAGGACGTGGCGCTGGTCCCGACCGAGGAACTGACCTCGATCGAAGGGTTCGACGAGGACGTCGCGAGCGAACTGAAGGCCCGCGCGGCCGCCTGGCTGGAGGCGGAGAGCGAGCGCCTGACCACCAAGCGCAAGGAGCTGGGCGTCGCGGACGCGGTCGCGGAGATCCAGGGCCTCACCCCCGCCATGCTGGTGGCGCTGGGCGAGGCGGGCGTGAAGACTTTGGACGACCTTGCCGACCTCGCGGCCGACGAGCTGACCGACGAGAAGGACGGCATCCTGAAGAGCTTCGAGCTGAGCCTGGAGGACGCCAACGCCATCATCATGGCGGCGCGCGCCCACTGGTTTGACGGCGAAGACAAGAAGTAAGGAGCGGAAACGGCCTTGTTGCAGGCGATGACAGCGATGGTGGACGAAAACGACGTCGGAACGGATAGCGAGGCGCTGGCCTCGCCGACCCTCCGGCGCTGCATCGTCACGCGCCAGGCGCTGGAAAAGCCGGCGATGATCCGCTTCGTGATCGACCCGGAAGGGCGGGTGACGCCGGACCTTAAGGAACGCCTACCCGGCCGGGGCCTGTGGGTGACCGCGACTCGGGACGCCCTGGACCAGGCGGTTGCCAAGCACGCCTTTTCCAAGGCGGCCAAGCAATCGGTCAAGGCCGGGCCCGATCTGGCCGACCGGGTGACGGACCTGGCCAAGCGGGAAGTGGCGGAATTGCTGGGTTTGGCCCGCAAGTCCGGCCAACTGGTCGCCGGTTTCGAGAAAGTCGAGGCGGCGCTCCGGGCCGGCAAGGTCCGGGTCCTGGTGGCCGCCAGCGACGGGGCGGAGGACGGACGCGGAAAACTGGCGCGGATCGCCGGTTCTGGAGTAGAGATATGCGCACCCCTGACGGCGGCGGAGCTGGCCCAGGCCTTGGGCCGCGAGCATGCCGTCCATGCCGCCATCAAGGCGGGCGGCATCGCGGAGAAGACGATC
>DASYRS010000607.1:0-11893 GCA_036004205.1 Dongiaceae bacterium | reverse complement strand
CGACGATGCCGCCGATGGCGAGGGCGATGGCGCAGAAGGCGAGCACCTTCATCATGTCGACCGGCGTCGCGCTGCGGTCGAATTCCTCGATGTCCTCGCGCAGCGAGCCGTAGGCGAAGGCCAGCTTTTCGCGGATCGCGGAGGGCGAGCTGCCGGGCTCGATCTTCACCGTGGTGGAGGTGAAGCCCAGCTCTTCCTCATCGACGCCGAACTTGCCGGCGACGCCGCGGATGTTGGATTCGATCTGCTGGGTCGATTGCTCCTGGCTGTGCAGGACGCTGAATTGGCCGGCCGCGGTCTTGGATGCGCTGCCTTCCTTGGACAGATCGAGGATCGCGGCCTCGAGCTCGGCTTCCATCAGGTCGATATTCTTGCCCTGAAGCTGGCTGCGCTTGCGGCGGTCGCGCAGGGCGGCGATGGCGATGACGGTGAGGTCCAGGGTGGAATCGGATTCGGAGGCCGCCATCTCGATCAGGCGCAGCATGCGCGAATCGTCGGCGAACGTGACCGGCACGTTGGCATCCTTGATCGCGGCGGCGGACATGCCGGGACCCGCGGCGGCGAACATCAGCCAATAGGTCTCGAGCTGGTTGCCGGGCTCCGCCTGCATCACATAGCTGCGGATGCCGAAGGCCGGGGTGCGCAAATGCACGACGCAGCGCGGCGCGGCGATCACCGGTCGCAGCTTCTTGAAGAAGCCCTGGAAGTGCTCGACGTCGGCGTCATTGATGAAGCTGGCGATGGACTGGCCGGTCAGGCCCTTGCCATCCTGCCCAAGATGCAGGTTCGCCTGGCCCCGCACCTCCAGAATGCGCCCTACACCGTCCACCAGGACTGAAACGTCCCAAACCTGCGTCATGCAAACCCCGACCTCAGAAGATCAGGAATTGTCGCGGCAGATGGTTAATCCGGCCTTAACACTGAGCCCGAGAATCGCGGCGCAGACGCGCTAATTTGACCGCTTCAGCGCGGAATATAGGCGGCTGAGGGGAGATGTGATCCGCCAGGGCCTGCCATTGATCACAAAACCGGCTCGGGCTTTCGCTCTCGCGGCCTTGGCCTTCGCCTTTGCAGCCCTGGCCATTGCCTTTGCGGCCCTGGCCTCGGCCCGGGCAGCGCCGGTTTCCGCGCTGGCGGCTCTGGATCGCGCCTGTGCAACCGCGGCTTCGGCGTGGCGGGCTCTCGCTTCCGCCTGAGCGGCGCGCGCTCGGGATCCGTTTGCCCGCTCCAGCGCGTCCAGCTCGAACCGCATCGCAAACGCGTACTGTTCCTGACGGGAGATTCGGTGCCGACCATCATGAGGCCGACCAGCGGCCGCGCTTTCCAAAAGCGCGGGCAGATCGAAGAACGCGAGCGGCTGACATTCGCACGTGGTCACCAAGACGTTCATGCCGCGGTCGATATCGATCCCTTTGGGGCCGCCCTCCTTCGGGTTGGCGCGGCCGCGCAGATACACCGAATCATCCATGACCCTGAAGGACGCGACGGCATCGTGCACGCCGTCCCAGCCTTGCCCATCATTGTCATAGACGAAGACATAGGGTGATCCCGCATCGGCCACGAACATGCATCGGCCGTTCGGGCTGAAGCGCAACCCATGCGGATAATAGATGGAGCGCAAGATGCCATCAGGATCCGAATGCTGATTCAAAGACGGGGAGTTCCTGTACAGCATGACGTTGTGCGCGTTGTGATTGCTGATTGCGATCCATTGGCCATCCGCGCTGACGGCCACGCCATCGGGAATATCGAGCCATTTCTCCAACAGGACGTCGCTGCGTTCCAGCGGACATTCGGCACCAAAATCGACGCGATGCCGCGTCACGGTGTTTCCGCCGGCGTTGCAGACCAGCGTCTCGCAGGAATGCCGATCCGATTTCACAACCGATACCGAACCGGGCGCCTTCCAAAACGGCAGCTTGCCGGCACGCAGCACTTGAGCGGGCAACACGTCACAAGATGGATCGGCCCTTTCGTCCACCGGCAGCTTCAATATCGGGACGTCGCCACCGCGGCAAGCAACGACAACCGTTTCCTCATCGATGAAATCCAGGCCGTGCGGATAATCGAGAGAGGGCGACGAGAACTTCACCGCGCGCGTCAGCGCCACTTCCTTCGCACCGGGCGAGCCCGTGATGTCGATGTCGAAGATCGCGATCGCATTGAGGTGAAAGGCGGTAATGGCCAGGCGACGATTGCTCGGTGAAAACCGGACGTCCTCGGTTCGCCCCAGCGATTCGATGACGTCGCGCACGCTGTCGGTCGCCGTGTATCCGATCTCCATGCCGCTACTCTTCATCCCGCCACACGCCGGCAACCGCCACATCCTCTGAAACGCAGCAATGGTGGTTTCGACTGATTGGGTTCCCCACTGACGATAGTAGAACGAATTTGCTCCGCTTCCAATCTCCGACAGGCTTTGGCGAAGCGGGCCGGGGAACCTGGCCCGCCAGATATTAAGTTGTTAGCACTACGGAAAGGATCGGATCGCTGACCGGTCGCTCGCCGGACTACCCGCGCAGCATCACTCGACCGTCACGCTCTTGGCGAGGTTGCGCGGCTGGTCGACGTCGGTGCCCTTGGCGACCGCGGCGTGATAGGCGAGAAGCTGGACCGGGATGGCGTAGAGGATGGGAGCGACGAAGGGATCGACCTTCGGCAGCTCGACCGCGGCCATGGCCTCGGCCCCCAGGCGGCGGATGCCCTCGGCGTCGGAGAAAAACACCACGCGCCCGCCCCGCGCCCGCACTTCCTGCAGGTTGGAGGCGGTCTTCTCGAACAGATCGTCGCTCGGCGCCACCACGATCACCGGCACGGTCTCGTCGATCAGGGCGATCGGTCCGTGCTTCATCTCGCCGGCGGCGTAGCCTTCGGCGTGGATATACGAGATCTCCTTCAGCTTCAGCGCGCCTTCCATCGCGATCGGATAGGAGGTTCCGCGCCCGAGGAACAGCACGTCGCGCGCCTCCGCCACCTTGAGCGCGATCGCCTTCAGGGTCGCATCATGGTTCAGCACCTCGGCAGCCCGCGCCGGCACTTCCAGCAACGCGGCCGACAACTCCGCCTCGCGCTTGGCATCGATCGCGCCGCGCGCGCGGGCGGTCGCGATGGCAAAAGTCGCCAGCACCACCAGCGCCGTGGTGAAGGCCTTGGTCGAGGCGACGCCGATCTCGGGACCGGCCAACGTGTGCAGCACCACGTCGGCTTCGCGCGCCATGGTACTTTCCGCGACATTCAGCACCGCGAGGATCTTGTGGCCCTGCGACTTCGCATAACGCAGAGCAGCGAGCGTGTCCGCGGTCTCACCCGATTGCGAGATCACCAAGGTGGCGCCGTCGGGATCGAGCGGCGCGGCGCGGTAGCGGAACTCGGATGCGACGTCGATCTCCACCGGCAGGCGCGCGATCTTTTCCAGCCAGTATTTCGCGACATAGCCGGCAAGATAGGCGGTGCCGCAGGCGACGATGGTGAGGCGCGACAGCCTGGCCAGATCGATCGGCAGCTTCGGCAGCTCGATCCGGCGAGCCAGCGGGTTGACGAAGGCCTGCAGCGTGTCGCCGATCACCTGCGGCTGCTCGGCGATCTCCTTCATCATGAAGTGGCGATAATTGCCCTTGCCGATCTGCGCGCCGGACAAGGCGGTCTGGCGCACTTCGCGGTTCACCCGGCGCTCACCGTTATAGATGGTCGCGCCGTCGCGCGTCAGCATCGCCCAATCGTCTTCCTCGAGATAGCAGATGCGGTTGGTGTAGGGCGCGAGCGCCATGGCGTCGGAGCCGAGGAACATCTCGCCCTCGCCATAGCCGATCGCGAGCGGCGAGCCGCGCCGCGCGCCGGCCATCAGGTCCGGCCGGTCGGCGAACATGATGGCGAGCGAGAATGCCCCCTGCAGCTTCGACATGGCGATGGCCATCGCCTGCTCGGGATTCTTGCCCTTGGACAACAGCTCGGTCAGCAGGTGCGCGACGGTTTCCGTGTCGGTCTCGGTGGTGAAGACGTGGCCAGCCTTGCCCAACTCTTCGCGCAGCTCCTGGAAATTCTCGATGATGCCGTTATGCACCACCGCGACCTTGTCGGTGGCGTGCGGATGGGCGTTGTTCTCGCTCGGCCGCCCGTGCGTCGCCCAGCGGGTGTGGCCGATGCCGGTCGCGCCCGACAGCGGCTGCTTCTTCAGCAAGGTCTCGAGATTGGTGATCTTGCCCTCGGCGCGGCGGCGCTCGATCTTTCCGTTCACCAGAGTGGCGATGCCGGTCGAATCGTAGCCGCGATATTCCAGCCGTTTCAGCCCGTCGAGCAAAGCGCCCGGGACATCGCTCTTGCCGAGTATTCCGATGATGCCGCACATGCCAGTCAGTCTTTCTTGCTTTTGGACTTCTGCTTGGCGCGGAACTTGGCCGCCCAGCCCGGCTTGTCGACCTGCTGCTCGCGCGCGACCGCCAGCGCGTCGGCCGGCACGTCATGCGTGATGACGGAGCCGGCGGCGACGATCGCGCCATCGCCCACCGTGACGGGCGCGACCAGCGAGGTATCGGACCCGATGAACGCGCCGGCACCGATGGTGGTCCGCGCCTTGGTGAAGCCGTCGTAATTGCAGGTGATGGTGCCGGCGCCGATATTGCTCTTGGCGCCGATGGTGGCATCGCCGAGATAGGTCAGATGGCTGGCCTTGGCACCGGCGCCAAGCTCGGTCGCCTTCAGCTCAACGAAATTGCCGACCCGCGCGCCAGCGCCGATGGTCGAGCCGGGGCGCAGCCGCGCGAACGGGCCGACGATCGCGCCGCTTTCGATCCGCGCGCCTTCGATGTGGCAGAAGGCGCGGATCTCCACATCGTCCGCGATCTCGACGCCGAGGCCGAATTGCACGTTGGGGCCGATCACCACGTCGCGGCCGATCCTGGTGTCGGCGGCGAAGAACACGCTGGCCGGATCGGTCAGGGTCGCGCCGCTCTCCATGGCCGCGAGGCGGCGCTTAGCCTGGAACATGGCTTCCGCCGCGGCCAGCTCCGACCGGCTGTTGACGCCGAGCAGTTCCTCGACCGGCGCTTCGACCACGGCGCAGCGGTGGCGGTCCTTGCGCGCATGGGCGACGAGATCGGTCAGGTAGTACTCGCCCTTCGCATTCTTGTTGTCGAGCCGGTCGATCAGGCTCCAGACCGCCGCGCCATCGATCACCATCACGCCGGAATTGGCGAGGCCGATCGCGCGTTCCGCTTCGCTCGCGTCCTTGTGCTCGACGATGCGCTCGAGGCCGCCGTCCGCGCCCAGCACCAGGCGGCCATAGCCGCTGGGGTCGGCGGGCCGCATGCCGAGCACCACGATCGCGGGGTTGTCCGCGGCGTGGCGCCGGTCGAACATGCGCTGCAGGGTGGCGGTGGCGACGAAGGGCGTGTCGCCATAGACCACCAGGATGTCGCCGGTGAAATCCTTGAGCGCCTGGCGCGCGCTGCCGACCGCGTGGCCGGTGCCGAGCTGCTCGGTCTGGAACGCGACGCCATGGGGCGCCACTTCCTCGGCCACCTCGTCCATCCCGGGCGCGATCACGGCGACCACCCGCGCCAGATGCAACGGCGCCAGATGGTCCAGCACATGGCCGATCAGGGTGCGGCCGGCGATCCGGTGCATGACCTTTGGAAGGCTGGACTTCATGCGCGTGCCCTTGCCGGCGGCAAGGACTATGGCGGCAGCGTTAAGGTCTGGCATGATGGGTTATGAGCTTCTTAGACTGGAAGACGGTACGTCCGGCCCGGAAAATGCCACATCCACCCCCGAACTCCAAGCCATCGCGCATCTCCAAAAAGCACGGGAAATCAATACCTTGAAAACGGCGAAATTATGACCCGGCAGCCCCGCCGCAATACCCTGGTGTTCGATCTGGACGGCACGCTGGTCGATAGCGCGCCCGACATCGCCGCCGCCGTCAATGCGCTGTTCGCCGAGCTCGGCCTGCCGGCGGTGGACCTTGCCCTGGTCCGCAGCATGATCGGGGATGGCGCGCCGGTGCTGCTGGGGCGGGCCCTGGCTCATGTCGGGGCGGCGCAGACGGCCGCCGACCTGATGCCGCGCTACAGCGTCCATTATGCGGAGAACGCGGTCAATCTGACCGTGCTCTATCCGCAGGTGGTCGAGACGCTGACATCGCTGCACGAGGCGGGATACCGGCTCGGCGTGTGCACCAACAAGCCGATCGGCCCGACCCGCGCCGTGCTGGCCGCGTTCGGGCTGGATGCGATGATGGGGGCGGTGATCGGCGGCGATTCCCTGCCCCAGCGCAAGCCGGAGCCGGAGCCGCTGCTGTCGGTCATCCGGACCTTGGGCGGCACGCCGGACAGCGCGGTCATGATCGGCGACAGCGCGGTCGACATCGCCTGCGCCGAAGCCGCCGGCGTGCCCGCGATCATCATTCCCTCCGGCTACGGCATGACGCCGCCGCAGGCCAAGATCACGGCCGCCGGTTTCGCCGATCTGGCACGGGTGATTGATGAGCTCTAGGCGGCCGCCTCGTTGCGCGCGCGCAGCTTCTGCGCGAGGTCGGCGCCGAGCAGGCGATGCAGGACGGCGGCGATCTGGTTGTCGATCACCAGCAAGGTCTTGAGCCTCGATTGCTCGATCTTCATGACGCGCGTCGGGTGCGTCGCGGTGACGGTGGCAGACGCCGAACCGCCGGTCAGGAATGCCATCTCGCCGATGAACGAGCCGGGCCCCATCCGCGCGACGATAGCATCGCCAACGGCGACCGACACCTGGCCGGCGGCGATCAGCATCAAGGCCGGGACGGGCATGCCCTCGACGGTGAGCTGCTCGCCGCTTGGCATCTTATGCCACGACGCGCTGTTGAGCAGCATCCCGATCTGCGAGTCATCCAGGCCTTCGAACGAGGCGCGCAGCAGATCGCGATCGTCCGACGCCAGGCGCATCCGCAGCCGTTCGCGCGTCAGGCGCGCCAGATGGAGCAGGTTGATCGCGATGAAGATCGCGTCCCAGCCGATGCCGGTATAGAGCGTGTTGCCGCTGACGATGACGAAATAGGCGACCTCGAAGCACAGGCCGACGACCGCGGTGATGCGCAGCCAGTAGATGTTGGTCAGCCAGTACGAGATCGCGATGATCAGATACGAGACATGGCCGGCCGCATCGCCCAAAGGCAAGCCGAGCCAGAACTGCCAAGCGTTCGGTTGTTCCATCGGCGCCTTCCCGCGCTGCGATGGGAACGATGGAGTCTACGAGCTTACGTATGACTAACAAGTCGCACGGCCGAGTGATCGGGATATTGTCCGAGACAACATATCACTGTGTGACTTTGACCAGCTCCAGCGTCATTTCGCCGAACGCGCTCTGCGCCAGGATACGCACCGGCACGGTCGGGAATCCGGCGATGGCGGGCGCCATCCACAGCCTGGCCGACTGCGGATAGAGGTTGGCGTTGAGCGCGCTTTGCTGAAAGCCCGCGACCAGCTGCGGCGTCGCCGTGCACTCGGTCGCCGATCCCGCGTAATAGGAGTTGGGCATCGCGTCGAGATCGGCATAGGCGCCTTGTGCCAGCGTCAGGTCGTAGCGCCGCGCGCCGTCGAACAATTGATACCGGCCTTCGCAGCTGCCCGCGTTGGCGAACAAGGTCGCGACCGCGACCACCAGGCTGGCGGGATCGATGGTGCCGTTGGCGTAACCTTGCTGCTGCGCCATTTGCGCCTGGCGGGTCAGCGGGACCGCCTGGATGCCGACTGTGCCGTTCGGCGCATAGGTCAAGGCAATGGATTCCTGGCGATTCCACACCCGCATCGTCGACTGATAGCCGACAGGCCGTGCCTTTCCGCCCTTGAGCGCGCCGGCTGCCTGCAGCGACTGCGTGTACGGATAAAGCACTGCGAGGTTGCCGATGGTCGCGATGTCCGCCGCGATCTTGTAGCTGCCGTCGCCGGGCTTGGTCCCCGCCGGCACCGTAATATTGGCGTTGAGATTCAAGACCGGCGCGCCGGCAAGGTAGCCGACATAGCTGAGCTGCGCCTGGTTGGCCGCCGCGGCCGGCGCCATGCCAGCCAGCCAGCTCACAGCCGCCAACGCGACCAATCGTGGTAAGAGGCTCGCTCTCATCGCCTAAGCTCCTGATTTATGGCGCTTCTCCGCCTGCGCCTGCGGCCTTGGCAGATGGCGATTGCGCCTGCGCCCTGTCAAGTTGCGGCACCTCACGATCCGATGACGGCAACATTAAGGCGATGCGGCGGGCGCGGTTGACAGGCTGCCGTTGACAGCCCGGAGCCCGGTCAGTAAACAACCGCCTGTCTTGACCGGACCACAGGCCCGATTTGCGCGGCTTTTTCTTGGCCGGGTGCGTAGCTCAGCGGGAGAGCACTACCTTCACACGGTAGGGGTCACAGGTTCAATCCCTGTCGCACCCACCATCCGAATCTGCTCGGAAACCCGCAAGAATCCGCCACTTTTTGGTCCTTCAAGCATGCCGTATGGCGAACGCCGAAAAGTCGTTTGAGGGCGGAACAGCACGCGAACCGGCACGAAAAAGTGTGCAAAAAGCGTGCAGTTTGTTCACGGCTTGATCTCACTCAAAATCGCCCGCCGACGACCCATGATTGCCTCGGCTCGGAACTCGATGGCAATGGCCAGCAGTTCGAGAAGGGTGTCCTCGATGCTCAAGCCGCAGAACCAGCGATAGGCCAAGTTCACCTGCACCTCGCGGCACAGCGCCCGTTCGGAGCGGATCGCGAACACATAGCCGATGATCAGCATCCGGCTCATGAGCACCGGATCGACCGATCGGCGACCCATCCGAGAGTAAAAGGGCCTCAGCTCGACATGCACCCAGGACAGATCCAGGACCGCGGCGATCTCACGGACACGGTGATCGCCGGGACCGGCGTCATCGAGACAGAATGAATAGAACAGCCGCCCATGATCCTGATTAAGCCGCCCCATCATCGACGGCCCCCGCCGCTGATTCGCTCCTAAACGGAATCACGCGGCAACCATGCCGGCAACCGACTTCCGCAACAAAATCTGCCAGTAGCGGTCGTCGATTCGTCGTCTGGGTGTGCCTGGAAATTGACGTAGGGTCACGCCGATCGGCGCACCAGGCGCTTGTTCCAGATTGGGAGTGGAGGGCGTACGAAGGCGCGCCGATTCACTCATTCATAGTGATCCGTCGATTTGACGTAAGAATGCACCTGCCATACTTCGTCAGGCGTCAGGCGATAGCCGAAGGCCGGCATCTGTGTGCCCTTGCGGCCATTGATGACGACCTCAATGAATTGCTCATCACTGAGCTTGGTCGCGAAAAGGTTCGGCCCGCG
This sequence comes from Dongiaceae bacterium, assembly GCA_036004205.1. Classification (GTDB taxonomy): domain Bacteria; phylum Pseudomonadota; class Alphaproteobacteria; order Dongiales; family Dongiaceae; genus Dongia_A. The sequence goes on along the minus strand of DASYRS010000607.1, from coordinate 2,594 downwards.
CGCGCCGGCGCTATGATGGCAGAGGTAGCACCATGTGCGGTAGAGCCGCCGCCCCTCGGTGATTGCCGCCGGATCACCAAGCAACGGATTGGTGATGGCGTTGCCCGCCGGCTCTTCGGCGGCCGCGAAAGGCACGGGTGCTGAAAGGATGGCACAAAGGCCGAGTGCTGCAATCTTCAGGACACCCATTGCCGGCCCGGAGGAGATTGCTGCAGGAGCGGGTCTTGCACCCGCTTCTGCAAGTGCTTGTGTGTAGCGTCGATGTTCACTGCTGCAGCTTGAAAGTCGGCAGCATCTTCTCGATCACCTGCGTGTTGGTGCGGTCGGTATTCGCCACCTCGCCGTCGACGGCGAACACCCAAAGCATGCCGCCCTTCGGCCCCGAGTAATAGAAGCTGGGGTCGCCGCCGAGTCCGGAGAGGATCGCCACATACTGCACCCCGTCGAGCTCGTAGGTAATCGGCGAGGCGTTGATGCCGGAGCCGGTCTGAAACTTCCACAGCTCCTTGCCTGTCTTGGCGTCGAGCGCCAGGAAGAAGCCCTGCTCGTCGCCAGTGAAGAGCAGGCCACTCTTGGTCGCCAGCATGCCGGCAAAGAGCGGCAGCGGGCTGGACACCTCCCAGACGAACTTCTTCCGCGCCGGGTCGAACGCCTTGATGAGCCCGATCTTGTCGGTGAGGCGGTACATTTGATAGTCGACACCGAAGAAGTAGGCGCCCGCCACATACTTGACGTCCTCCGGCTTCATCGCCTTCAGGCTCATCGCCCAGTGGTTGGTGGCGAAGAAGACAAGGCCGAGGTCGGGATTGTAAGCCATCGGGAACCAATTGGTGCCGCCCTCGAGGCCGGGCACGATCGGCTCGACCTTCTCGCCGCCGCTGACTGGTCGCTTCGCCTCGTTGACGTTTGGCCGCCCCGTTTTCGGATCGAGACCGTTCGTCCAGTTGATGCCCTCGATCGTCGGCACGGCGTAGATAAACTTCCCCTTCTCGCGGTCGAGTACGTAGAAGAAGCCGTTCCGGTTCGACTGCACGGCAGCCTTCACCGGCTGGCCGTCGATCGTGACGTCGACAAGGATCGGCGCGTTGTTGCCGTCGTAGTCCCAGGCGTCGTTGGGGGTGTACTGATAGGCCCAATTGATCTTCCCGGTGTCCGGATCGAGAGCGAGCAGCGCACAGCTCCACAGGTTGTCGCCCTTGCGTAGGTCCGAGTTCCACGGCCATGGATTGCCGGTGCCCCAGTAGAGCGTGTTGGTCTCGGCGTCATAGGCGCCAGTCTGCCAGGTCGGCGCGCCGCCGTGCATCCAGGTGTCACCCGGCCAGGTCTCGTTGCCCGGCTCGTTCGGGCCCGGGACCGTGTAGGTCGTCCACTCGAGCGCGCCGGTTTTGGCATTGAACGACTTGAGATACCCGCGCACACCATACTCGCCGCCGGACACACCGACGATGACATGATCGCCAACGACGAGGGGCGCGGAATTCGTCGTCACCCCGTTCTTCCAGTTGTCGATGGTCTGCTCCCACACCTGCTTGCCGTCTTCCCGATTGAGGGCGACCAGCTTGGCATCCAGCCTTGTCACGTAGACGAGGTCGTCCTTCAGCGATAAGCCGCGGTGAATCGGGCCGCAGCACAACTCTGCGTTAAACCCCTCCTCGTACTGCGGCTCGTAGCCCCACTTCACCGTGCCCGTCCGCGCGTCTACCGCGAAGGTCCGCGCGTAATCGGCGGTGAAGTAGAGCACTCCCTCCCGGAACAGCGGCGTCGCCTCGAGACCGCCGAGGGTGCCGCCAGTAGAGAACGCCCAAACCGGTCGCAGCTTGCCGACGTTATCCGGCGTGATCTGAGTGAGCGGGCTGAAACGCTGGTTACGGTAGTCGCGGCCGTACATCAGCCACTCGGCGGCGTTGTCCTGGGCTTTGAGCAGGTCGTCGCTGGTCACCGGCGCGGCGATCGTCGGCAACGGTAGTGCCGCCGATGCGACACAAAGCACGGTGGCAAGCGCGATGCGTGTCAATGCTGTCATGACCGTTCCTCCTGCCTTTCCTGTTGGGGCCCGGCGGAGGGTGCAGAGCGACCACGCGGGTCGCCATGAGGTGGGCGGTGCGTTACCTGCCGAACAACCTCTGGAGGTTCTCGGACCCGGCCTCGTGGACGCCGCGGATGACCTTGACGGCCTTATTTAGATCAAACTGAGACACTGCCTTCCCGCGGGGCTTCTTGTTGGCCAATGCGGAAGTGTGGAGCCATTCTGCACGCTGCGTCAACAGTCCAGCCGGAGAATGCTCAGGCGGAGAAAACATGACGAGCCGCATTTGGGGAATGCACAGGTGCAGGGAGCGACTTGTACTCCCGTTCTCCGCGACAGAACTACTCGAGCTCGATCTCGCCATCGACAACTAAATTCAGATTGGTCTGACCAAGGGTTATTGTGACCTGGGCCGGCAGCTTCTCCTTGCCGGTCAGGCTGCCTTTCGAGAGAGCCTCCCGTACCGTGTTCTCGATCTCGCGCTGCGCGGTGATTCCGACTTTCTTGAGGAACTTCCGCACGCTCATGTTGAAAACGTCTTCGTTCATGGTTCCTCCGTACGGATTGG
>DASYRS010000606.1:0-10316 GCA_036004205.1 Dongiaceae bacterium | reverse complement strand
ACCACCAGCGCGATGTGCCCGCCGTCGCCGCCTCCGAGATCAAGGATCCTCTGGTTCATGGCATCGGGGAACAGCCGGCGGAACATGGCGGCGCGGTTGGTGCGCGCGCGCCTGGAATAGGCGCGCTTCACCTTCTTGAACAACGTCTCCATGGTTCCGGCGGACGGAAAGGCCAGCGTGCGATGGATCGCGCGCGGGTCGATCTCGGTCTCTGGGCTCTGCTGGTTCACGCGCGCCGCTCCCTTGGCGCCGTCCAGCGCCGGTTCCGCCCCACATCGTGCCACCAATGATCTCTCACCATCGGTCGTTCCGTGCCTCGTGCCGGCTGGGACGACCCGCTCTGCTCAAGCGCGGCCGATCAAGCACCTACACCGCCGACGGCACCAGCACCACCGGCCGAAAATCGCCATTTCCGCGCTCGGCGAAGTCGTCCCGGCCGGATCATACGTGATCAATGAATGGCTGCGCAGGACAAATCTGTGACACATACCGCCGCCCTCGACGCCAGGAGCAGGCATATCGCCGCAGGATCAAAGGGCCTTGTACATCAGCGTGGTCGGATCGAAGCAGTCCTTGAACGGGTCGCGGCAATATCCCGGAATGATTCCGGCGGTCCGGTATCCCAGCGATGCATAGAGCGGCTCCGCCGCATCGCCGGTGCGCGTATCGAGTGTAAGCAAGCGTCGCCCCATTTGGCTGGCGTGGCGTTCAAGGGCCGCCATCAGCGCCTTGGCAATGCCCCGACGGCGGAAATCGGGGTGGACGAGCAGCTTGCGCACCTCCGCCCGATGGGGCTGGTTCGGCGGGGTGTCGTGGTCCAATTGGACCGACCCCGCGATCCGCTCGCAGGTCCGCGCGACCAGCAGCACCAGCGCGCCATGCCGCAGCCGCGGCAGCACCTTGTCGGACCAGAACGCCTCGCTCTGGTCGGTCGAGAAGGGCAGCACGAAACCGATGCTGGCTCCGGCCTGGACGCAGCCATGCAACAGCGTGCCGAGCTCGCGGATGTCGCTGGCAACGTCTTCCGCCGAGAGCGCCGAAATGCTGATTTGCGGATCGCTGGCCATGCCGTCTCACACCACGGCCAGGATGTATCTGGCGCCGGAATGCGCGGGGGTCGCAAAAACGCTGGTTCCGAATAGCTGGTACCGCACGCAGTCGCCGGGCCGCAGGGCATGGGTCTGCCCATCGACGGTGATTTCCAGTTGCCCCTCGATCAGGAGCAGATGGTGCTCGAGGCCCGGCCTGGGCGGCTCCTCATAGGCGATGCGCGTGCCGGGTTGGAGCTCGCATTCAAGGAGCTCTGCCGCCAAGGTCTGCGCGGGTGGGGAGACGGAGCGTCGCCGGAAGCCGATGGTTGAATCGGTCCAGACCGGCTGCGCATCGCGGCGGATGACGGGCGCGAAATTGTCCTCGACCATGTGCATCAGCCGCGAAATGGTCAGGCCATAAGCGGTGCCAAGCTTGCCCAGCACGCTCACCGTCGGGCTGACCTCGGCGTTTTCCAGGCGGGACAGGGTAGCGCGGCTCACATCGCTGCGCTTTGCCAGCTCGTCCAGCGACCATTTGCGCTCGGCCCGCAGGGTCCGAAGGCGCTGGGCGATCCGCCGGTCAATATCGATCTCGTCCATATATGAGATTATCTCTCATATATGAGAATGTGGTCAAGTGATGACTGGCACCATGCGATCGAGGATACCGGCATCGGCCGCCAGATCCAGGAAGGTGTACCGGTTGCGAATCTTCCGGGCGTGCCGCACCGCGTCTTCATAGGACGCGCGCGGCCAGCCCAGATCCTCCGGCGAGCGGGGGGCACCCGCCTCCTTCAGAACCAGAGCGAGCATGTCCGCATGCAGCGAAATGGCGCCGATGGCCGCGCGCATATCCTGCCATTTGGCGGCGATCCTGTGGTTGACCGCCTCTGCTTTCTCCGGCGTCAGGCGCTTCTGGCAATAGTCCTTCCAGCATGACGGGCCGAGCACGCTCCCGAACTTGTCGATGAAATCGGCCTCGGTGCTGCGATCGACTTCGACCGCCGGCGGCGGGCCATCGAGCAGCCGACCTTGCAGCCGTGCCATGGTCAGGGTCGTCACGCCGATCTGCTCGCCGTGGAACGAGAACGGGCGGCCGGGGTCCATCATGTCACCGTAGTGGCTGATCAGGTGTTCGCCCTGGCTGGCGGGCAAGGAATTGCCGCAGATCGCCGTTCCGAACCCGGACAGGAGCAGGGTGCGCACCAGCTTTTCCATCGCCCCGAGGTCGCCATTCACCAGCGGTTCCGCGGATGCGAACAATTCGGGCTCGTCCTCCGCCAGCAATGCAAAAGGCATGGTGCGATAGGGCAGATCGAGCAGCAGGTGCGAGAGCAGCCAATCCGCTTGCGCGGTCGAGCGGCAAAGGCTGTCCCCCAGGCCCGAGCGTATCATCCGCACCGGCGCGGCCACCAGGATCGACAGATCGAGGAACGCGCCGAGCGGCGCCTGTGCCGCCAGCGACTTCTTGTGCCCACCCACCGTGATCGCCGCATTCACCGACGTGTAGCCGTTCATCGATGGCGCCGTGCCGAACACGACATAGGGCTTGCGGTCGCGGGCGCTGGCATATTTGCACAGATCGTTGATGGTGCCGGAGCCGACGGCGACCAGCGCGTCGGCGGACGATGTCGCTTCGCGCAGCCAATCCGCGGTCGCGGAATCGGCGTGTGGATGCTCCGGCAGCACGGTGCTTGCGACCTCGCCAAGGCTCTTCAAGGCCTGCTCAACGCGCGCACCCAGGATCGCGTGGGTCGTCGGATCGCTGACCACGGCGAGGCGCCGGCCGAGAGACAGCGGCCTCACCAGATCGGCCTCCGCTCCGGCCAGGGATTTTGCAATGGCGACGGCACGGGTTTCGACCCGCAGAGGTGGGCCGCCGTCGGGGTCCGGATGGGTCCCGGCGATCAGCCGATCAAGTACGTCTTGCGACATCCCCTGAAGTTCCTTTGTTTTCTTTCAGTTTCTTGGTTGTTCGGCAAAGAGCGGCCGCAGCGATCGGAACAGCCGCCGATAATTGCCGTAGGCCTCGTCGTAGGCGTCCGCTTGCCGCGCGTCCGGTTCGATCTCGGCGTGCTGGACTGACAGCGCGCTGACCGCCTCATCGAGCGTGCGGACCACGCCGCCCGCGACCGCCGCCAGCAAAGCGGCGCCGACCGGCGCGCTGTCGATGCAATGAGGCAGCTCGACCGGCCGCTGCATGATGTCGGCGCGCATCTGGGACCACAGGCGGCTGTGCGCGCCGCCGCCGATCAGCAACAGCGAGCCTGCCGCGACGCCCATCTGATCCAGGCGGTCGATCACATCGCGCATGGCAAAGGCGCATCCTTCCAGCACGGCCCGCACCATGTGGCCGCGCCCGTGGGCCGGCGTCATGCCGTAGAAGCAGCCGCGCGCGGTCGGCTGCCATTCCGGCGCCATCGCGCCGGTCAGCGCCGGCATGAAGCTGAGGCCGTCGGTGCCGGCTGGCACCTCGGCCGCTAGGGCATTCAGCGTGGCAAGATCCGAGACATTCAGGAGCTGGCTGATCCAGGCGACCGCGCCGCCCGACAGCCAACCCGGATTCTCGATGAAGAACGCGCCGCCGGGATAGGCGTGGGTTTCCAGCAGTCCGCTTTCGTCGCGCAGCGCAATCGGATGAAGACCGCCGACGACCTCTCCGGTGCCCAGAACCACGGCGATTCGACCGGGCGCGCTAAAGCCCGCGCCAAGCGGCGTGCCGAAATCATCGCCGGTGCCGACCGCCACCTTCATGCCGACCGGCAAGCCGGTCAATGCCGCCCCGCGCTGGTTCAGCGTGCCGGCGCAAGCCTGCGCGTCGGCGATCTTTGGCAATTGCTTCTCGGACAGATCGAAGCGGTCGAGCAGGGCCGGATCGTAGCTGCGGCGATCGAGCGAATAGAGCATGCTGGTCGAGGCCAGCGCATGGTCGATGATCGCGGTGCCGGTCAATTGCTCGACAACGTAGGAAACCGGCTGATGAAACCGTGCGATCGGCGTGCCGGCTGGGAGATGGCGCGTCAGCCAGCGCGCCTTGGCGCCGAGGTGGCTGGGGTCGAGCACCAGGCCGCATTCCGCGCGGACCAGATCGCACGGGATATCACCGATCTCCGCGGTCGCGCGGCGGTCCATCCAGGTCAGGCACGGCGACAGCGCCGTGCCGTTCGCATCGACGGCGACGCACCCGTCAAGCTGTCCGCACAGCCCGATCGCCTGAATATCCGCCGGCGCGGCATCGGCCGATTTCAGCGCCTCGGCGATCGCCGGGCCCAAGGCATCCGTCCACAAGTCCGGCGCCTGCTCGACCCAGCCGGGTTTCGGAAAGCTCGGCCGATAGCACTTCGCCGACTGCCCGACGATCCGCAGGCTGGAATCCAGCACCGCGACTTTCAGGCTCTGCGTGCCGACATCGGCGCCGATGATCATGCTTGTCTCAGCAGCATGCGGGTGCCGGCTCTTTGACCTGGCCGTAGGTCTTGAACTTGTCGATGACTCTGCTGACTTCCGCCTTGGGCAGGATGTTCGGTTTGCCGACCTGCAAGGCGCGCCAATATTGCGCGGCCAGCGTCTCCACCTCGACCGCCAGCCACATCGCCTTCTTGAGATTGGGACCGACCACGATCATGCCGTGATTGGCGAGCAGGCAGGCATTGCGGCCGTGCAGCGCCTTGAGCGCGTTGTCGGCCGTCTCCTGGGTGCCGTATGTCGCGTAGGGCGCGCAGCGGATATTCTCGCCGCCGGCCGCGGCGATCATGTAGTGCACGGCGGGAATCTCGAGGCCGAGGCACGAAAGCGTGGTCGCGAACATCGCATGGGTGTGAACGACCGCGCCGACCTCCGGGCGCCTCGTCATCAGCGCGTGATGAAAGCGCCATTCGCTGGAGGGCTTGCGCTTGCCGACATGGCTGGCGTCCGCGCGCATCAGCACGATGTCGCCGGGCTTCATCTCGTCATAGGCGATGCCGGAGGGCGTCAGCAGGAACCCCTCCTTCACGCGGACGCTGATATTGCCCGACGTTCCCTGATTGATGCCCCGGCGGTTCATGTCGAGACAGGCGTTCGCGATCTCGCGCCGGACGGCTTCGTGCTTCACGGACAGGCTCCATTCTTGGCGATCATGGGGTCCCCTTGTCGGCGACCAGGATCTCGATCGGCAGGGCGGCCAGCGCGTTGGTGATTTCAGGGTCCGGCGTGGAATCCGTGATGAGGTGTGTCGCCTTCTCGAAATTGCCGACCCGGATCGGAGCGAAGCGGCCGAATTTTCCGTGATCGGCGACCACCGCGGCGGTGCGCGCGGATTGCAGAATGCGGCTGTGCAGCTCGCCCTCTTCGCGGGTGTAGTCCATCAGCCAGCCGGCCGGCGAGATCGCGCCGGCACCGATGAAGGCGAAATCGGCGAAGTAATTTGCCAGCATGGCGGTTGCGTCCCGGCCCAGCGTGGCGCCGTTGGCGGGCTGGACCTCGCCACCCAGCATGTAGACCCGGTTGCCGTTGTGCCCCATCAGCTTGCCGCAGCTGAAGATGCTGTTGGTGAAAACGGTGAGGTCGCGCCGCACCGTCAAAGCCTCGGCGACCGCCTGCACGGTGGTTCCGCTGGCCAGAATGACCGAAGCGCCGTCGTGTACCAGGCTGGCGGCGAGCTGGCCGATGGCGCGCTTTCCCTCCACATTGGTGATCTCGCGCACCTTCATCTCCGGCTCGCTCTGCTCCAGCGACAGCGCGCCGCCATGGGTCTTGCGCAGGCGCTGGCTGTCGGCGAGGGCGACCAGGTCGCGGCGGATCGTTTCGCGCGAAACCTTCAGCTTGCGCTGGATCTCGGTGATCGAGAGCGAGCCGCGGACATTCACCATCGAGAGGATGAGTCGCTGTCTTTCTTCTGCGAGCACGGCTGGTTCCCTATTCGTAGCAATGGACGTCGACGTTTGCGCCGCGCAACGCGCCTGCCAGCTTGCCATCGGGCGCTTCATCGCAGATCAACCGGTCGATGTCGCCGAGCGGGCAGACCAACCGTGGATGCCGGCGGCCGAACTTGGTGTGATCCAGCAGCAGGATATGCTCCTCCGACCGTCTCAGCATGGCTTGCTTGATGGGGACCGTATCGGAGCGCGAAGAGTTGGGGCCATCCGCGGTGATGCCGCACGCGCCGAAGATGGCGAGGTTGACGCGAAAGCGGTCGAGGAACCGGATCGTGTCGGGCCCGTCGACCGAGCCCCGGAGGCTATCATATCGGCCGGGGCAAAACGTGACATTGATGGTTGGATTGGCGCCCATCACCGCGGCGGCGGGGACGCTGTTGGTGATGACGGTGATGCTCAGCGCGTCGGCGGCCAGCCGCCGCGCCAGATCCAGGGTGGTGGCGCCGCCATCGATCATGATGACCATGTGCGGCCGGATGAAGCGCATGGCCAGCGCGGCCAGTTTCTGCCGTTGCGCCAGGACCGCTTTTGGCTCCGCGCCGCCCGGTTCCGGGCTGACGGAGGCCGCGACCGCTCTGCGCTCGGCAAGGCCTTCCTGATGCATGTGCCGGATATCGTCGAGCGACGTCACCAGGCCGGGGATCCACAAATCGTTGCTGGCACGCAGCTTGGCGAGAATTCGCTTCTGCCGCTCGTGCTTCGGAATGCGCTTGGTCTCGGTCATCTGCCCACCAGAAGAATGTCCACCAGTTCCGAAAAGCCTTCGCCACCGGTCTTCTGCGTCACCCAAGCGGGCTCCGCCTCCAGCCGGTCGCCGTACAGAATGACGTTCGCGACGCCGACGGCGTTCGGGAAAAATCCGAACATCGGTGCGTCGTTGGGTGAATCGCCGACGAATAGAATCTGGCTCCGCGCGGCCTCCATATCGATGTCGAAGATCTCGCGCAGCAACAGGCGGCTCATGGTCAGCTTGTCATAGCGGCCGAACCAGCCGTTGACGTGGATCGAGCTGACCTTGGCGGTTGCGCCGTTCTTTTCGAACAAGGCGACGATCCGGTCGATATCGGCGGCCGGCAGCGGCACAACATCCTCCCGAAAATCGATCGCCAGGTCGGCCTCCCGATAGGCCTGGTCGGCGGCGATCGCGGCGCCATCGATGGAATCCGTGATCTCCTCGCCGAGCGCCGCCAGCCGGACCCGGTCGTCCTGCCGGTCCGAGGGGCACTTGGCATAGCGCCGGATCATGCGCTTCGATCCGGCCTCATAGCGGAAATAGAAAGCGCCGTTCTCGCCGACCACGGCATCGACCGGCCAGAACCGGGCGATCATGTCGCACCACCCCGCTGGCCTCCCGGTTACCGGAACGACGATGAGGCCCGCCTCTTTCAATCGTTCCAGCGCGCCATATGCGCGCGCAGTCAACCTTCCCTCATCGGTCAGCGTATCGTCGATATCCGTCAGCACCGCCCGGATCGAGCGGCGCTCGCTGCTGGGAAAGGCGGCGAGCGGTTTCATCCCGGGTCGGCCCTGGACAGCGCGGCGCAGTCGGTCTGGATCGCCGCGAGCTGGGAGAGCAGGGACCCCATGTTCTTGGCATAGGAGCCGTCGAACACCGCCGACCCGATGGTGAAGGCGTCGGCACCGGCGGCATGCAAGGCGGCGATCTGCTCGGCGGTGGAGACGCTGCCCGCCACGATCAGGTATTTCTTTCCGAGGCCGCGCCGTGCCGCCTTGACCAGCTCAAGGGGGTCGGCCGACGTGGCGCGGTAGGCCAGCAGGTCGGTTCCGGCGCACCCCTGCTCGATGAAGCGGCGGCAATGCGCCTCGATCTGGTCCGGCCGGCCGCCGAGCTTGGTCGGATGGCCGCTGGGAAACCCCGAGAAGGGGTAGTATTCGATCCTGCTGCCGCTCAAAATCTCCTGAATGCGGGCCACGTCCGTGCCGCCCAGCAGCCGATCGATCCCCAGTTCCATGGCGACCCGCGCGGAATTGAGAGTATCGGCCGGGCTGGTGCTGACGACCTCCATGTAGGAAACGGCGCCGGCGCTGCGGATTCGCTCCGTGAGCACAGCCAGGGTCCGTTTCTCGACGCCGATATCCTTGAAGCCGATATGGCCGAGCCGCAAAGGCAGAACGAGGTCGAGAACGGCCAGGCAATCGGAAACGGTCCGATCCTGGCGGGTGAGCATGAAAATGAAATCCACTTGGCCTCCGCCAGTTTCATCACAGGGTCGCAGATCGGAACAAGAAATTGCAACAAAGTGCAATCGCTGTCGGGGTCATTATTGACAAAATCGCTCAATATGCAACATTTTGCAACAGGCTGATTCAACGGGCTGACGACCTTCTGGCGGAGCCGCCAACGGGCCCTGAGGGTGCCATCGGTTGTGCAGGAGGTGCGGGCATGCGTGTGTACCATCCATGAGCAAGCTGAGGCTCGCAGGGATCACCCGGAAATACGGCTCCTTCACCGCCGTCGATAACATCGATCTGGAGGTCAGCGATGGCGAGTTCGTCACGCTGCTAGGCCCTTCCGGCTGCGGCAAGACCACGACCTTGCGCATGGTGGCCGGCTTCATCGCGCCCGACAGCGGAGAGATCTGGTTCGATAACCGGCGCATGACCGATGTGCCGCCCCATCGGCGCAACACCGCGATGGTGTTCCAATCCTACGCCCTCTTTCCGCATATGAGCGTCGCGGAGAATGTCGCCTTCGGACTCAAGATGCGGAACCTGCCCGCGGCGGAGCAGGCCAAGCGCATCGACGAGGCGCTCGACATGGTCAGCCTGCGCGGCCTCGAGGCGCGCCGCCCGGGCCAGCTCTCCGGCGGACAGCAGCAACGGGTCGCGCTGGCGCGCGCGATCGTCACGCGCCCCGACATCCTGCTGTTCGACGAGCCGCTGTCGAACCTCGATGCCAAGCTGCGCGAGAAGGTCCGGCTCGAAATCCGCGAGCTGCAGCGCCGCCTCGACATCACCACCCTCTATGTCACCCACGACCAGGCCGAGGCGCTGGCGATCTCCGACCGCATCGTCGTGATGAATGGCGGCCATATCGAGCAGATCGGGGATCCCAGCACGATCTATCGCGCGCCGCGCAGCGCGTTCGTGGCCGATTTCCTGGGCGCCGCCAACATCGTGGCGGGTGACGCGCTCGGCGGAGGCGTGGTCGATTCGCGCGTCGGCCGGTTCGCGATCGCCGATGCATCACCGTCCTTGAGCGGCCACGTGACGGTGAGCTGGCGGCCCGAGGATATGAAGGTCGCGATGGATGGCTCGGCGAACATCCGCGATGCGGTGGTCCGCAGCATCGTCTTCCGCGGGAACTTCGTCGAGCTGCTGGTGGAGGTGGCTGGTCACCCTCTGCGTGCGCAACTGGACAGCGATCTCTCGGTCAGCGAGGGCGATGTCCTCAGCTTCACCGTTCCAGCCCACCGCATCCGGGTGGTCGAATGAACGAGATGCAGCCCGGGCGGATCACGCTGCTGCTCCTGATCATTCCGGGCGCGGGCTTCATCTTCCTGTTCTTGTCGGCCGCGATCCTGATGACATTTCTGCAGAGCATCGGCCTCTATTCGCTGGTCGGCGAATCGCATCTGACAGCCGAATACTGGCTGTCCCTGCTGGATAAGACGTTCTTCGATTCGTTCCTCTTCTCGCTCAAGGTCGGGGTCGGCAGCGCCTTCGGCACGTTGCTGTTCGCCTATCCGCTGGCCTTGTTCCTGAGGCGCCGGCGCTTCGGGTCGCGCACCATCGGTTCGATCATCAAGATCCCGCTGTTCGTGCCCGCCCTGGTCGCGGCGTTCCTGATCCTCAACGTGCTGGCCTTCAACGGCGTCCTGAACAATGCGCTGCTATGGATGGGGTTCATCGACCGCCCGATGCGCATGCTGAACGACACGTTCGGCTGGAACGTCCTCCTCATCCAAGTCTGGAAGAACCTGCCGTTCCAATTGCTGATCATCGCGTCGGTGCTGGAGACGATCCAGACCGATATCGAAGATGCCGCGCGCAATCTCGGCGCCAGTCCGCTGCGCGTGATCCTTCATATCGTGCTGCCGATGTCGGCGCCCGGAATCCTGATCGCGGTGGTGCTGGTCTTCATCCTGACGTTCGGCGACTACGCCATCACTCGCGTCGCCGGGCCGGTCTATCCGTCGTCGTTGTCCGTTTTGATGTACACCGACGCATTCACCCTGCAGCAATGGGGCATCGCCGCCTGCATCGGTATGGTCGTTATCGTCGCCTCGCTCGTTTTTGTGGCGATCTATGCCCGCGCGGCGCGTGCGATCCAGGGGATGGGGCGATGACAGACGCTGTCATGACGCTCCCCAACACGCGTCGGTCCCGCCTCAGCTTCGGGCAGTTC
>DASYRS010000605.1:0-4290 GCA_036004205.1 Dongiaceae bacterium | reverse complement strand
ACCGGGCCGATGGCATCGCAGATCTGCCGGTCGCGCGCGGTGAGCGATGATTTCTCCGGCCGCCCGCCGACATGCATGTTGGAGCGCGCCTCGCCGGCAGCCGGCACGCGGTTGATGGCGCCGACCGCCTCGCCGTCGATCAGGATGATGCGCTTGTCGCCCTGGCGCACCTCGGGCACGTAGCGCTGCACCTGGATCGGCTCGCGATAGAACTGCGTGAACATCTCCAGCAACGCGCCCAGGTTCTCGTCGCCCGGCTTGATGTGGAAGACGCCGGCGCCGCCATTGCCGAACAAAGGCTTCACGATGATGTCCTGGTGATGATCGCGGAACGCCAGGATCTCCTGCCGGTCCGACGTGATGATGGTGGGCGGCATCAGGTCGGGGAACTGCGTGACGAACAATTTCTCCGGCGCGTTGCGCACATGGACCGGGTCGTTCACCACCAGGGTCCTGGGGTGCACCGTCTCCAGGATGTGGGTCGCGGTGATATAGGCCATGTCGAAGGGCGGGTCCTGGCGCATCAGGATGACGTCGAGTGTCGAGAGCTCCACCACCTCTTCGTCACCAAGCGTGAAGTGATCGCCTTTCTTGCGCCTGAGGGTCATCGGCCGCGCCCGCGCGATCGCCTTGCCGTTGCGCAGGGTGAGCTGGCGCGGATGGTAGTGCCACAGCGTGTGCCCGCGCGCCTCGGCGCTGAGCCCCATGACGAACGAGGAATCCCCGTCGATATTCACGCTCTCGATCGGGTCCATCTGGATGGCGACGCGCAACGGCATGGTAGGGCTTCCTGGCAAGGCTCTCAGGGCGTATGTGGGCGCACCGAGGCGGCGGCGTCAAGCCGCACGCCGTCGATGGTTTCCATGCCCGGTCCATCCCTTGACGGCCTTCTTGTGCGGCTCGCCGTTTGGACTTAGCAATGGACGCGGTGTTCAAGAGGGGCGCAATGCGGCGGACCTGGTTGGCGATCGCCCTCGTGCTGGTTGGCGCGGGGCCGGCACGGGCGAACGGTGTTCAAACCGGAGAACAGCTCCTCGCCAACTGCCAGTCCAGCGCGCCGCAGGAATCGGCGAGTTGCCGCGACTATGTTTCCGGCGCCGTCGACGCGATTCATACCAGCCAAAGCCAGACGTTCGTGTGCGCCTTCATCCCGCCTGACGGCTTCTCCGAAGAGCAGGCGGTGGGCGTCGTGATCGACTATCTGAAATCGCACCCGGATGAGCGTCAGAGGTCGGGCGCGTACAATATCAATGCCGCCTTGGCCGCCGCCTATCCTTGTCCGAAGTAGCTAGCTCGCAACGATCCCCGCCAGCCTTTTCCCCGCCCCGCAGGCCAGCGTCCAGCCCAGGCCGCCGTGGCCGGCATTGAGGTACAGCCCCTTCAGCCCGCTCTCGCCGATCAGCGGCACGCCGCTCGGCGTCATCGGGCGCTGGCCGGCCCAGACCGGCTCGGCGTGGCTCCAGTCCGCGGCCATCGGGAAGAGGTGCCGCGCCAGCGCCAGCAGCTGGTGCGCGCGCGCGGGATTGATGGCGGGCGACCAGCCGTCGAGGTCGGCGAAGGCGGCGGCCCGCAGGCGGTGGCCCAGATGCGCGAACACGATCTTGTCCGCGCGGTCGGTCAGGCTGACGACCGGCGCGTCGGGCCGCGCCGGCGCGGTCACGCTATAGCCCTTCACCGGCTCGATCGGCAGCTTGACGCCCACGGTCGCGGCCAAACGCGGCGCCTCGATCCCGTTCGCCAGCACCACCGCGTCGGCGCGCTGTTCGCCGCGATCCAGCTCCACCCCCACGATGCGCCCGCCGCGCGCGATGAGGCGCAGCGCGCGCGTGCCGCTCAACGTCTCGACGCCCATCGCGGCACCGAGATGCGCGTGCAGCCCGCGCGTGAACAAGGCGCAATCGCCGGCCGCATCCTCCGGCGCATAGACGCCGCCGGCGAAGGGATTGCCGTAGCGTTCCAGCGCGGGATCGAGCACGAGGCAGCGCGCGCGGTCCAGGATCTCCAGCCGGAAGCCGTATTGCCGCTTGATCTCCGCCAGCTTTTCCGCGCTCGCCAGCGACTTGCCATCGCGATAGAGGATGAGCTTGCCCGCCGCCGCGTAGTCGAAGTCGATCGACACATCGTTCAGCAGCTCCGCCAGCGCGCGATGGCTTTCCGCCGCCAGCACCAGCAGCGCCTTCAGCGATGCCGCCTGGCGCGCGCCCACGCACTGGCGCAGGAACGAGAGGCCCCAGCGGATGGAGTCCACGGAAAGGTCGGGCCGCATGCGCACCGCGCCGTCGAGGCCGAGCAGGATCGAAGGAAACTTGGTCCACAAATCCGGGCCGGCCAGCGGATCGACATAGGCGAAGCTGAGCTGCCCGCCATTGCCGGCGGAGACCCCTCGCCCGGCCTCACGCTCCTGCTCGACCAGCGCGACCTCGTGGCCCGCCAGCCTCAGCCAGTAGGCCGAGGTGACGCCGACCACCCCGCCGCCGACCACGATGAGTCTCATGGCAAGGTTCTATCTGAGGGCGCCGGGAGAATGAAGGCCCGGATCGGGGCCTATCAAGACAGTTGCATTCCTCCGCCATAAGCTCATCTTTTGGGCAGTTGGGTGGGGATCCTCCGGCCGATCTGGGCCAGTCACATGCAGCGCAGGCTTGCCGCCGTCCTGATCGCCGACGTTGTCGGTTACACGCGCCTCAGCCAGATTGACGAGATGGGCGCGCGCGGCCATTTCAATGCCGATTTGCGAGAAGTCTTCGAGCCCAAAATCGCCGAACATGGCGGCCGGCTGGTTAAGACCATGGGCGACGGGATTCTGGTCGAGTTCTCGAGTGTGGTCGAGGCCCTGACCTGCGCGGTCGAAATCCAGCATGCCAAGGCCGAGCGCACCGCCGGCACGTCGGCGGATCGGCGGATGGATTTTCGCATCGGGATCAATCTTGGCGACGTGATCGTCGAGGGCGATGACATTCACGGCGACGGCGTGAATATTGCCGACCGCCTGCAACGCCTGGCGCAGCCCGGCGGCATCGTCATCTCCGGGACAACCTACGATCATGTTCGGGGCAAAGTCGAGGCCGCGTTCGATTTCCGGGGCGAGCAGCGGATCAAGAACGTCGCCGGCCCGGTGCGCACCTATCGCGTGCTGACGGCAACCGACCGAAACCGCGGGCCGATCGACAAGATTTCTGGTCCGCGCGGATCGGCGAGGCGCCGCCGGCAATGGCTGGCGGTCGCCGCGATCGTCGTACTCGTGGTCGCCGGGGCGATGCTGCTGTGGCAGCACCGTCTATGAGGCCGTCATAGCGGCCGATGGCCGGCGCACCCTTACCGGACGTTGGGGCGATGTCACCGGCGCGGAGACGTCATTTGACGGCGACGCATTTTGCTATGTCGCATCCACCGGCGGGGAAATCCGCGGCGACGTGTTCCGCAATTCCGGCGGCACGCGCGCGTTGATGAACGAGATGATCTGGAACATCCGCGGCCAGACCTTCACTTTCTCGCTGATCGATTGAAGATGGCGACGGCTGTCCCTCCGAGCGGTTTCGGCGCAGTCACCCGATGGAGGCGATGTAATCGGCGGGAAAGCCAAGGCGATGGAGAACGGCCTTGAGCTTGGCCACGTAGTCGGGGTTGCGCTCGTCGGGCGCCGGCGCCTGCGGCAGGTTGTAGACCCGCACCGGGACGATCGCGCGATTCTCCAGCGCGACCTCGACCTGTTCCGGCCGATAGATCTCCAGCCCCGGACCGCCATAGAGATTGGCAAGCTCGGCCGGCGTCAAGGCGAACACCATGCCCCAGGCGGTGGCGCCGGGCGCCTTCACCAAGGTCGCACGTTGCCCGATCCGCAAGGCATAGCCGTCCAGCCTGGCCTTGCGGCCCGGGCCCGACCCGGGACGCAGCGCGACGCCCGCGTTGGCGAGCACGCCTGCGTCCATGTAGAGCCCGTAGAAGAATGCATCGACGGTGTCGGTCATCGCGCGTTCGCTCGAATCGTTCTCTGGGGCCCGTTCGCTGCGCTAGTTCGCCGGCGGCAGGGCGGCGCCGTTCGGCCCGCCTGAGAGCGGCCATGTCGGGGTATAGCGCGCGGGATTCTGTTTCAGGCAGACGGTCGATTCGCAGGAAATGCCGCAGATGTTCACCTGGTAGGCGCCGACCTTGCACTCGGTCCGACCATGGCCGGACCACCGGCATTGCACGATACCCACTCCGCCGGTGAGCTGCTGCACCATGACGCCGCCGGTCTGCCGGCACAGATCGCCGTAATGCACGGCCGCCATGGGCAGGGTCTCGGCCGCG
>DASYRS010000604.1:0-10103 GCA_036004205.1 Dongiaceae bacterium | reverse complement strand
GTACGCAATGCCGCGTCCGCAGAAAGCGTGCTCATCCTCGGGCGCAAGCTCGAGGGCGCGATCATAGTCACGGATCGCGGCATCGCTGTCGCCATTGTCGTTGTAAGCGAGCCCGCGCCGATAATAGGCAACGGCATCCGTCGGCGCGAGCTTGATCGCCTCGGTGTAATCCGCGATCGCCGGCGCGTATTGGCCCTTGTCGTAGTAGATGAGGCCGCGTTCGCTGTAGGCTTGAGCGTAATCAGGCGCGAGATCGATGGTCTGCTCGTAGTCCAGCAGCGCCAGGTCCTCCTTCCCCATGTCGTAGTAAGCGAGACCGCGGTCGTAGTACGCGTCCGCGTTCTTGGGATCCAGCTCGATCGCCTTGTTGAAATCCTCCATCGCGCGCGTGTCGTCGCCTGCGTAGTGAAAAGAATTCCCGCGCTCGATGAAGGTCTCGCCGTCGTCCGGCTTCAGAGCGATCGCCGCGCTGAAATCGCCGATCGCCGCGTCGTACTTACCGAGATATTCGTAGACGAGACCGCGATTGTAGAGCGTCCCCGCCAGCTTGGGATCGATTGTGAGCGCCTGGTCATAGTCCCGGATCGCCTGCTCGAACTCGTCCCTGATGTAGTTGGTCCAGCCGCGGTAATGGTGCGCATCGATGGATTTTGGGTCGAGCTTGATCGCCTGATCGAAATCCAGGATCGCGCGGTCGTACTCGCCCTTGCCGTGATACGACCGTCCGCGGCCGACATAGAAGTCCGGATCGTCTGGCCGCAGCGCTATCGCCTTGCTGTAGTCGGCGATCGCCTGGTCGAACTCCTCCAGATTTCGATGCGCGATGCCGCGATTGTAATAGGCGCTGGAATAGTCGGGCACCAGCTTGATCGCCTGGTCGTAGTCCTGGATCGCCCGCTTGAAGTCGCCCTTCTCGTCGTACACGATGCCGCGGCTGTTGTACGCCCACGCCTCGTCGGGCTTCAGCGCGATCGCGCGGTCGTGGTTCCGGATCGCCTCGTCATAGTCGCCCTTGTACTCGTAGGCGATGCCGCGATTGATGTACGCCTTGACATAGTCCGGATCGAGCGCGATCGCCTGGTCGAGATCCTGGATCGCGCGGTCGTATTGGCCCTTCGCTTGGTAGGCGACGCCGCGGTTGTTGTAGGCATAGGCGATATCGGGCCGAAGCCGGATCGCTTCGTCGTAGTCCTGGATCGCGCGGTCATACTGGCCCTTGTCGTCATAGGCGACGCCGCGGTCGAGATGCCCGATCGCCCGGTCATAATCGGACAGATGTTCGGAGCGCAGCGCCGCGCTGCACAGCGCGATCGCCGCGTCGTCGTCGTCGTGGTCCAGCGCCTTGTCGCATTCGTCGATGTCCGCCGCGGCGCCGCGGCAGAGCGGGCATGGCAGCACGTCGATGGCAGGCGGCGTCACATCGGCCAGCGCCGCCGCACCCGGCGCGATCAGGCCGAGAACGATGCCTAGAAAGACCCCCCGCATGGACCTGCCGCCTCCCCATAGCGACATCGAAATCCCCGATAGGCGTTTATCGCATTTACACTACTATTTTCCTAGCGGCGATCCGCGATTCCTGCAAGTTTGGCTTGGTTCCTGCCTGGAATGGGACCGTTCGGAAATGCCTTTCATTCTCCGCACCCCCCGCCTCATCCTGCGCGGCTGGCGCGACGAAGACAGCGAGCCCTTCGCCGCCATGTTCAACGATCCGGCGGTCATGGAGTTCCTGCTGCCGAGCGCGGGCCGCGGGGAGATCGATGCCTTCATCGGGCGCATCAAGCAGCATTTCGCGGACCACGAATTCGGCCTGTGGGCGGTGGAAGTGCCGGGCGTCGCGCCCTTCATCGGCTGGGTCGGGCTTTCGATTCCGCGGTTCGAAGCGCACTTCATGCCGGCGGTCGAAATCGGCTGGCGGCTCGCCAGCGCTTATTGGGGCCAGGGCTACGCCACCGAAGGCGCACGCGCCGCGCTGGAAGCGGGCTTCACCCGGTTCGGCCTCGCGGAGATCGTGTCCTTCGCGGTGCCGGCCAACCTCCGTTCGATCCACGTCATGCAGCGCATCGGCATGCGGCGCGATCCCGAAGGCGATTTCGACCACCCGCGCGTGCCCGACGGCAGCCCGCTGAAGCGGCACGTGCTCTATCGCATCGCCAGAGCGCGCTGGGAGGAGATGAGCGAGCGGCATTGACGCCGGCCCGCCGGTTCGTGCCGCCCGCCATCAAGCTGCGTACAGCGTGACGGGCGCCTCGAAGCCTTTCAGGTTGTATTCCCTGGCCCGGCTGCCGCTCAGCTCCGAAGCGGCGCGCTCATGAACGGCCTCGGTCAGCAGGATCTCGCCGGCGGCGGCCGCCGATTGTGCCCGCGACGCGGTGTTGACGACGGTGCCGATCGCGGTCAAGTCGCGATGCGACCGGCCGAACTCCCCGAAGCTCAGCTCTCCGCAATGGATCCCGACGCCGATCCCGAGATCGCTCCCGGCGAGGCCGAGCGGCGCCGCGAGCGCTTCGCGCCTGGCCTGCCAGCGTTCCTGGATCGTGCGCGCCGCGAGCACCGCCTGCCGCGTATGGTCGCCGCGCCGGATCGGAAAATTGAAGACCGCCATGACCGCGTCCCCGATGGTCTTGTTGAGCAGCCCATCGCACTCCCAGATGGCGCTCGCGCTTTCGTCGTAGAAGGCATCCAGCAGGCTCGACATGGCCTCCGGCGATTGCGACTGCGACAGGCTGGTGTAGCCGCGCAGATCGGCGAACAGCACCGTCGCGTCGATGGTGATCTTGCGCGTCTTCATCACGCGCGTGAACATCAGCTCGCAGACCGTGCAGGTGTTGGGGTTCATCCGGCTCGGCCGGATGCCGAACAGGCGGAACGGCACCGAAGCCAGGCCGCGCAGCGGTACCGGCAGGTGCATCTGCTGCCAGCAGCCCTTGCAGATTCTCGACTGGTGCGACGTCATCGGCGGCTTCCCGGGATCGATGCTTTCCGGATGGACGGCCCATCGGCAAATCGCGCCGCCATCATAGCGGCGGCGATGGCGTCCGACGAGCGCGTTTTCGCAGCCGCGCTGCTTGACGCGCCGCCTTCCGATCGCCCAACCTCGAGGGCGGAGGTGGCTCATGGAATACAAGGCCCGCTGCCATTGCGGACGCGTCCGCTTCTCGTTCCGCAGCCCGGAGATCAGGACCGGCTGCCGCTGCGACTGCTCGCTTTGCCTGCGCCGGGGCGCGGTGCTGTCGCCGGCCTACATTCCGGCCGCCGACTTCACGCCGCACCGGAACCCAAGCGACCTCGGCGTGTACCTCTGGAACGAGAAGGTCCTGAGCAACTATTTCTGCAAGACCTGCGGGATCTTCACCTATATCGGCGACGGCGAGAACGGCAAGGACGGCTACCGCGTCAACCTCGGCTGTGTCGAAGGCCTCGATCCGCTCGCCCTCGATATCAAGATCATCGACGGCAAGGGCGTGCCGCTGATCGAACCGCCGCACGTGCCGTTCCCGTAGCCCTCGTTGCGGCTCACGCCAGCGGGCCGGTCTGGAACAAGGTCACGCGCAACCCGCCATGCGAGATCGGCCCGGCGGGCGGCGCGAACGGCAGGCCGGTCGCCTCGGCGAGCGAGGCCTCGTTGGTCACCAGGCCGACGCGCCAGCCGGCGAACCGCGCGGCCAGCGATTTGCCGAGCGCGCGATAGAGCGCACCGATGTGCTTCAGGTCGCCGATCCGCGTGCCGTAAGGCGGGTTGACGATGACGAGCCCCGGCGGCCCGTCCGGCGCGGCCAGGTCGCCGATGGTCTGCTGCTTGAACTCCGTCAGCTCCGCGACGCCGGCGCGCGCCGCATTGGCGCGGCTCATCCGGACCGCGCCCGCGTCATGATCGCTGCCATGGAACCACACGGCGGGTCTCCCGCTATCCGCGCCGCGCGCCTTCGCGCGCAGGCGCTGCCAGGCCGCCGCGTCAAAGCTCGCGAGCTGCTCGAAGGCGAAACTGCGCGACCGGCCGGGATCGAGGCCGGCCGCGATCTCGGCCGCCTCGATGACGAAGGTGCCCGATCCGCACATCGGATCGACCACCGGCTCGGTGCCGTCATAGCCGCATTGCCGCAGGAACAGGGCGGCCAGGTTCTCGCGCATCGGCGCCTTGGCGACTTCTTCCTTGTGGCCGCGCTTGTGCAGGGATTCGCCCGAGCTGTCGACGCTGATGGTGCAGAGATCGTCGTCGATGCGCGCCTTGATGCAGAGCTCCGCGTCGGCGGAGTCCGGCGCGCCGAGCTGGTCCCGGATCGCAGTCCTGATGCGCTGCGCGGCGGCGCCCTGATGATAGATGCGGGACTTCCTGCAGGACGCCTCGACACGGAACGGCACGTCACGCCGGAGGATCTCGGCCCACGGGACCTTGCGCGCCCGCTTGTCGAGCTGCGCGAGATGCATGGCGCGAAATTCGGCGATGCGCGCCAGCACGCGGGCGGCGCCTCTGATCTCGAGATTGGCGCGCCAGACTTCGGGCCAGCCGCCCTTCACCGTCACGCCGCCCAGGACCGGCTTGGGATCCTTGAAGCTCTTGGCCCGCGCCTCCGCGCACAGCACGGATTCGAAGCCCGGAGCCGTCACCAGAAAAATCTCGAACTCATCGCCTGCGCCCATGCCGCCTACATATCGCGCAGGGGCACGGATTTCGACAGGTTTCTCGCCGCGGCTCCCGCCGGCTGCCCGGCCAGTCTAGTTGCCGGCGCGCAAGCTGATCTGCCCGAACCCCGCCGCGACGTTGAGCCCGGTCACGCCTTCGACGCTGGCCGGCTGCAGGGCGATCTGGTCGTTGCTGCCGCCCACCAGCACGTTGGCGCCGAGGCCGAGGCCGACCGCGACGTCGGCGGTCGCGCCCGCGTAATTGCCGGCGAGCGCGCCCTTCTTCACTTGGCCCGGCGCGAACACCAGCCAGATCATGTAGGCCCCGTCGGTGAAGCCGAGATCGACGCCGTATTTCTTGATCTCGCCGTGATAGCGCTCCGCCGTGCCGTCGTGGCGCGTGAACAGGCAGCTGAGGTTCTTGGTGGAGCCGAAGATGAAGCCCGACCCGCCGGCGACCTTGCAATTCAGCGAACCGACATTGACGCCGGACCCGGCCACCGCCGGCCCAGCCGCGAGCGCCACCGCGAGCGCGGTGGCAAGGATGCAACGTTTGAACATGGAAGACCCCCCGAAGCTTGCTGGATCGATAGAGACCGCAACCAACTACGACACGGGATTATTGGTCCGTTTCGGGTCTTCCCGCAAGATTGAGGCTGCAGCGGAAAAGGCAGGTAACGGCGCAGGCCTACCCCACCCCGCCATGGCAAGGCCCATAGGTTCAAGCGGGGCCCTGCCATCCACGAGTTTCCATCGGGCGAGATCGTGCAATCACGAGCAAACTCGTGGATCCGCCTCTTGACCCAACGGGGGCCAAGCCTTGGGATGACGTATCGGGATGTCGGACGATCGTCCCGCGCCCGCTACTTCACCACGTGCCAGACGCCGCCCGAGCCGTCGCCTTCGGCGTCGCCCGGCTTGCTGTCGTCGTCATAGTGGTAGAGCGGCTTGCCGTCATAGGCCCATTGCCGCGTCCCGTCGGTGCGCGCGATGATCGACATCTTGCCGAAGGCCTGCGCATCGGCGGCGGCGGTGACCGGCGCCCATTCCTCCGCGCACCCGCCATAGCAGGTCGACATGCCGGCGGTGTCCTTGTCGAAGGTATAGACCGTCATGCCGTCCGGCGTGGTCATGACCTGCCCGGCTTCCGATTCGTGCATATAGGTGCCGGACGGCATGTAGTTCGCGGTCATCATGTGGTGGTCCATGTCGTGGCCCGACGAGCAGCCGGCGAGCCCGGCCGCCAGCACGAAGCCGGAGGCCGCGATGATCCTGAGAAGCGTCATGTGAGTTCTCCATCCCTGAGGGCGCGTGCTGGAGCCCCTCCATCGCGCGCTCGATCACGGTAACAGCGGGGAACCTGACGGCACTCCAACGCGCCGAACAACTTTCGGTGATCGTCGCCGGCCCTCGGCGTCAGGCGCGGTGCCGCAGCGCATCCACCAGCAGGGCAAAGGCCGGCGAGGCTTGCCGGCGGCTCGGATAATAGAGGTGGTGGCCCGGCCAAACCGGGCACCAGTCTTCCAGCACCCGCTTGAGGCGGCCGTTCGCAAGATAAGGCTGCGCCAAGTCCTCCGGCACGTAGGCAAGGCCAAACCCGGCCACCGCGGCATTGAGGATCTGGCGGCTGCCGTTAAAGACCAGTTGGCCTTCCACCCTCACTTTTACCTCGCGCCCGTCCTTTTCGAACTCCCAGGCATAGAGCCCGCCATAGGTCGCCAGGCGCAGATTGATGCACGCATGATCGACCAGGTCCTGCGGCTTCCTGGGCGCTGGATGCTTCGCGAGATAGGACTTCGCCCCGACCGCGGCGAAGCGGACGTCGGGCGCGATGCGGACCGCTATCATGTCCTTGGCCACCTGCTCGCCCAGGCGCACGCCGGCATCGAAGCGCTGCGCGACGATGTCGGTCAGGCCGTAATCGATGACCATCTCGACCTTGATGTCGGGATATTTCGGCAGGAACTTCACCAGCTTCGGCCACAGCACATGGTCGATCGCATAGTCGGTGGCGGAAATCCGGATGGTGCCGGCCGGCTTCTCGCGCAGCTCGCTCAGGGCGTCGAGCTCCACCTCGATCTCGTCGAACCGCGGGCCGACATTCTGAAGCAGGCGTTCGCCCGCCTCGGTCGGTGCGACGCTGCGGGTGGTGCGGGTCAGCAGCCGGAGGCCGAGCCGCGCCTCAAGCTGGCGGATGGTGTGGCTCAGCGCCGATTGGGAGACCCCGAGCTTCGCGGCCGCCCTGGTAAAGCTCCGTTCCCTGGCGACCGCGAGGAAAGCGACCAGATCGTTGACGTTCGCGCGCGGCATTCATGAATCTTTCTCATAGGTGCATGCGGATTATACCACCTAATCGCC
Organism: Dongiaceae bacterium; assembly: GCA_036004205.1. Lineage (GTDB taxonomy): Bacteria > Pseudomonadota > Alphaproteobacteria > Dongiales > Dongiaceae > Dongia_A. The sequence continues at coordinate 3,125 of DASYRS010000604.1, read as the reverse complement.
TGGGATCGCACGCCCCAGATTGATGGTCGGATCAGCAGCAGTCTCGGAGAGAAGCAATGCAAAAGCGCAAGCTCGGAACCAGCGGCCTGGAAGTCTCGGCCATCGGCCTCGGCTGCATGGGCCTCAGCTTCGGCTACGGCCCGGCCGTGGACAAGCAGCAGGGCATCGCGCTGATCCGGGCGGCCGCCGAACGCGGCGTCACATTCTTCGACACCGCCGAAGTCTATGGCCCATACGCCAACGAAGAGCTGGTCGGCGAGGCCCTCGCCCCCTTCCGCGGGCGGGTCGTGATCGCGACCAAGTTCGGATTCAAGCTCGATCCGAAGACGGGTCAGCAGCAGGGCCTCGACAGCCGGCCGGAGCACATCAAGGAGGTCGCCGAAGCCTCGCTCAAGCGGCTCAAGATCGAGTCCATCGATCTCTTCTACCAGCATCGCGTCGACCCGGACGTGCCGATCGAGGACGTCGCCGGCGCGGTGAAAGACCTCATCCGGCAAGGCAAAGTGAAGCACTTCGGACTCTCGGAGGCGGGCGCGCAAACCATCCGCCGCGCGCACGCAATCCAGCCGGTGACGGCGCTGCAAAGCGAATATTCCCTGTGGTGGCGGGAGCCCGAAGCGGACGTGCTGCCGACGCTCGAGGAACTCGGGATCGGATTGGTCCCCTTCAGCCCACTCGGCAAGGGCTTCCTGACCGGCGCGATCGACGAGAGCACGACGTTCGACAGCGGCGATTTCCGCAACGTCGTTCCACGCTTCACGCCGGACGCGCGGAAGGCGAACCAGGCCGTGATCGATGCGGTCCGCGCCATCGCGTCCCGCAAGCAGGTGACGCCGGCGCAGATCGCGCTCGCCTGGCTGCTGGCCCGCAAGCCCTGGATCGTGCCGATCCCCGGCACCACCAAGCTGCACCGGCTGGAGGAGAATATCGGTGCGGCTGCGGTATCGCTGACGCCCGACGACCTGCGCGATATCGAGCGCGCCCTGTCCAAGGTTTCAGTGCAAGGCGCCCGCTATCCGGAACATCTGCAGAAGCTGGTCGGCCGCTGAGCCGCTGCCTCTCAATTCATTCGATCCAGTGGCCGGAGCTTACCACATGAAAACGATCGGCTACGCGGCGCGGTCCGCCGAAACGCCGCTTGCGCCCTTTGCCTTCGAGCGGCGCACGCTACGGCCGAACGATGTCGCGATGGAGATCCTCTATTGCGGGATCTGTCACACCGACCTTCATCAGGCCCGCAACGAGTGGGGCTGGAGCATGTACCCCATCGTCCCGGGTCATGAGATCGTCGGCCGCGTCATCGAGGTCGGAGCCGAGGTCACCCGCCACAAGGTTGGCGATGCGGTCGCGGTCGGCTGCATGGTCGACAGCTGCCTGCATTGCGACCAGTGCCACAAGGGCGAGGAGCAGCTTTGCCGCGAGGGCATGACCCAGACCTACAACGCTCTGGACCGCATCACCGGGGAGCGGACCTACGGCGGCTATTCCAAGCACCTGGTGGTGCGCGAGGAGTTCGCGCTCCGCGTGCCGTGCGGGCTCGATCTGTCGCGCGCCGCCCCGCTGCTGTGCGCCGGCATCACCACCTATTCGCCGCTGCGCACCTGGAACGTCGGTCCCGGCAGCCGGGTCGGCGTCATCGGCCTCGGCGGACTTGGCCATATGGCGGTCAAGCTGGCGGTCGGCCTTGGCGCCGCCGTGACCGTGATCAGCCGGACCAGGGACAAGGCGGCCGACGCCCGCGCGCTCGGTGCCGACCGGCTCCTGGCCTCGAGCGACCAGGACGCCGTGGCGAAAGCCGGGTCCAGCTTCGATCTCATCATCGATACGATTCCCGTCAAGCACGACATCAATCCCTACATGCCGCTGCTGGACGTCGACGGCACGCTGGTCCTGGTCGGACAGGTCGGCCCGCTGGCGGAGCCGTCCACGGTGCCCTTGCTGCTGGGGCGCCGCCGGGTGGCCGGCTCTCCGATCGGCGGCATCGCCGAAACGCAGGAGCTGCTCGATTTCTGCGCCCGCAAGAACATCCTGCCCGATTGCGAGATGATCCGGATGGACCAGATCAACGACGCCTTCAAGCGCATGGAACGCGCCGACGTGCGCTATCGGTTCGTGATCGACATGGCGACGCTGAAGGCGTGAGAGATCGCGACCTCATGAACACGGTGCGCAATGGCGGACGAGAGTTGGCCTTGGGCCGATTTCCAGGAATACCCGGAGACCATCACGCAAACGAAAAGTCGCCGGCGTTCAACAATGCGAGCTGCAGATTGGCGAGCACCAGGCTATCGTTGTGATCAAGGGTGATGATCACGTCGCCATTGCGCTGCCGGCTGTGAGCGCTCAGTTCCTCGAAGCTCGAGAAGAACGCCGAGACATCGAGCACATCGCCGCCCGCCGCGGAAAAATCCGCAATGCTGACCTTGCCGGCTCCATTCTCGATCAGCACGAAATCGTCGCCGTCGCCGAGCAACAGATCGCCGGCGAGGGTGCCGCCCTTGCCGAAGACGAAGCTGTCGTTGCCCTCGCCGAGGTCGACATCGCCGACGATGCGCCCGCGGTTGATCACGGTTTCCTGGCCCGCCCCGCCCAGAACCGCGATGCCGGCGCCGTGGATGAGGCCGGAATTCTCCAGCCGTGCGGACAGCTCCGCGGCCGGGGTGCCGGCGAACTCCTGCACGTTCATCTCGACGGCGGCCGAAGCCGCATCCTCGCTCCCGATGACGCCGGATCGGGTGTTCTCCACCACTGCCAAGTCTCCGGACACGATCACGCCGGCCGCGCTCACCAAGCCCAAAGGGCCGCGGTCGAACACGCCGCCATCGGTCGAGATCCGCCCGCTGTTGGTGACGTGGTGGCCGTCCCCGATCACGAACACGCCCGCCGCGCCATCGCCTTCGGTTTCGATCGTGCCGCGATTGACGATGGTGCCGTCAAGCGCCGGTCTGTAATCGGACGGTGCGACACCGAGGAAAGCCCCGATGCTGAGGTCGCCGTCGGTCGAGATTCGGCCGGAGTTGACGATCTCCACATCAGACCCGGTCGTTCCCGGCGGGCCGGAGGCGGCGCCCATGCCCGTCGAAAAATTCCCGTGGGTCTCGATGACCCCTGAATTGCTGAGCTGG
>DASYRS010000603.1:0-3098 GCA_036004205.1 Dongiaceae bacterium | reverse complement strand
CTGATCGCGGCCTACCTGCCCGAGGGGTGGGAGGTGCGCTTCGTCGACGAGAATATCCGCGCGGCCACGGACAAGGAGTTCGACTGGGCGGACGCGGTCTTTGTCAGCGGCATGCATATCCAGCGCAAGGCGATGCTGGATATCGCCCGGCGCGCCCACGCCCGGGGCAAGGTCTGCGCTCTCGGCGGCCCGTCGGTTTCCGCCAGCCCGGAGCTTTATCCCGACTTCGACTATCTCCATATCGGCGAGGTCGGCGACGCGACCGACGCCTTGATCGCCGTCCTCGACCGCGATACCGCCCGCCCGCCGGCACAGCAGCGCTTCGCGACGGCGGAACGCCTGCCACTGCCGGATTTTCCGATCCCGGCCTACGAGCTGATCGACGGCAACGACTACATGCTGGGCTCCGTGCAGTTTTCCAGCGGCTGTCCCTATCGCTGCGAGTTCTGCGACATCCCGGCGCTCTATGGCCGCCAGCCGCGGCTGAAGGAGCCGAAGCAGATCCTGGCCGAGCTGGATGCGATGCTGAAGCGCGGGCCGTTCGGCGCGGTCTATTTCGTCGACGACAATTTCATCGCCAACCGCAGGGCCGCGCGCGAACTGCTGCCGCATCTGATCGCCTGGCAGAAAGAGCGCGGGTTCCCGGTGCGCTTCGCCTGCGAGGCGACGCTCAACATCGCGAACCTGCCGGATTTGCTGGCGCAGATGCGCGAGGCCTATTTCACCACGGTGTTCTGCGGCATCGAGACGCCGGAGCTGGCGGCCTTGGACGCCATGTCCAAGGAGCAGAACCGCGCCGTGCCGCTGCTGGAAGGCGTCGAGACGCTCAACCGCCACGGCATGGAGGTGGTGTCCGGCATCATCCTCGGCCTCGATACCGACACGGCCGAGACGGCGGCGCACATCAACGACTTCGTCGATGCCTCGCGGATTCCGCTGCTGGCCATCAATATGCTGCAGGCCCTGCCGCGCACGCCTTTGTGGGACCGGCTGAAAGCAGCGGGCCGGCTGGTGGACGATCCATCGCGGGAGTCGAACATCGTGTTCCTGCGGCCGTACGAGGAGGTGCTGGAAAGCTGGCATCAATGCGTGCGGCACGCCTATGAGCCGGAGACGGTCTATGCCCGCTTCGAGCACAACGCGCGCCACACCTTCCCCAACCGGCTCAAGCTGCCGGTGACGCGCGCGCGCCTCAACCTGCCCAACATCCGCAAGGCGCTGACCTGCCTTTTCAACATCGTCCTCCACGTCGGCATCCTTTCGGACTACCGCCGCACCTTCTGGCGCATGGCTTTGCCCGCCTTGCGCAAGAAACAGATCGAGGAGCTGATCCACATCGCCCTGGTCGCGCACCACCTCATCACCTATGCGCGCGAATGCGAGCAAGGGCGGCAGATGGCGTCGAACTATGGAGTGCGGCCGGCCCTGTCGCAGACAACCGCGCTGGCGCGCGGCGGGGGCTGATCGACCCGCCGCTTGTTCGGGCCGGAAGCCGGCGCTAAGCTCCGCGTTGGGGGCATCAATTCTTCTGCCTGGCTTGAGCGCGGCCAAAGATCGCGCAGGCAGCATCTGGATCCATCGTGCGTGCCTCTCGCTGTGCTCAGAGAAGGGGCTGTCCATGACCGCGTCCCACGTTCCCGCCATCAGCGAGCCCGCCGGCAAACCCCCGGTCACCTATTTCGGACCGGATTTTCCGTTCGCGTTCGATGACTGGATCAAGCATCCGGCGGGCCTCGGCACGCTGCCGTCGGACAAGCTCGGTGCCGAGGTCGCGATCGTGGGCGCCGGCGCGGCCGGCATGGTGGCGGCGTTCGAGCTGATGAAATTGGGACTGAAGCCCGTGGTCTACGAATCGGCGCGGATCGGCGGGCGGCTGCGGTCCGTGCCGTTCGAGGGCGCCGAGGGCATTGTCGCCGAGCTGGGCGGCATGCGTTTTCCCACCTGCTCCACCGCGTTCTTCCATTACCTGGACCAGGTCGGGCTGGAGCATACGCCCTTTCCCAACCCGCTGACCGGCGCTTCGCACAGCACGGTCGTCGACCTTGCCGGCCAGCCGCTTTACGCGGAAAAGCTCAGCGATCTGCCGAAGATCTTCCACGAGGTGGCGGCGGCGTGGAGCGAGGCGCTGGAGCACGGCGCGCAGTTCAGCGCGATGCAGGCCGCGATCCGCGCGCGCGACGTGCGCCGGATCAAGGAGATCTGGAACCGCCTGATCCCGATCTGGGACGATCGCACCTTCTACGGGTTTATTGCGACCTCCGACGCCTTCATGCGCCGGTCGTTCCGGCACCTGGAGATTTTCGGCCAGGTCGGGTTCGGCACCGGCGGGTGGGACACCGACTTTCCCATTTCGAGGCTGGAGATCCTGCGCGTCGTCTACACCCACTGAGACGATGACCAGCGGCTGGTCACCGGCGGCGTGGAGCAGATGCCGCGCCGATTGTGGAAGATGCAGCCCGACAAGATGGCGCACTGGCCGCGCGGCACCTCGCTGGAAAGCCTGCATGCCGGCGCGCCGCGCCCGGGCGTCACGCGGATCGCGCCCGCTGCTGGCAACCGCTTCGCCATCACCGACCGCTGGGGCGCGACGCGGGAATTTCCCGCCGTGCTGGTGACCTGCCAGTCCTGGCTGCTCACCACCCACATCGAAATGGCGGAGCAGTTCTTTTCCCAGAAAGTCTGGATGGCGTTGGACCGCACGCGCTACATGCAGTCGGCCAAGACCTTCGTGATGGTCGACCGGCCGTTCTGGAAGGACAAGGACCCGAAGACCGGCCGTGACGTCATGAGCATGACGCTGAGCGACCGGCTGACCCGCGGCACCTACCTGTTCGACAACGGGCCGGACAAGCCGGGCGTCATCTGCCTCTCTTATTCCTGGATGGGCGATGCGCTGAAGCTGCTGCCGCTGCCGGTGGAGAAGCGGGTGAAGCTGATGCTGAACGCGCTGAAGCAGGTTTATCCCAACGTCGACATCGCCAGCCACATCATCGGCGATCCGATCACCGTCTCCTGGGAGTCCGATCCCAATTTCCTGGGCGCGTTCAAGGGCGCCCTGCCCGGCCACTATCGCTATAACCACCGGATGTATTGCCACT
>DASYRS010000602.1:0-7364 GCA_036004205.1 Dongiaceae bacterium | reverse complement strand
CTGTTCTTCTCCGCCACCATGGCGCCGGAAATCCGCCGGCTGGCCGATGCGTTCCTGATGAACCCCAAGGAGATCAGCGTATCCCCGCCGGCAACGGCGGCCACGACCGTCGTGCAGGGCATGGTTGTGGTGGAGCCGGAGCAGAAGCGCGAAGCTTTGCGGCAGCTGATCCGACGCGAGAACGTCACCAACGCCCTGATCTTCTGCAATCGCAAACGCGACGTGGAGATTCTGTTCAAATCCCTCACCAAGCACGGCTTCGATGCCGTGCGCCTGCATGGCGACATGTCACAGCCGGCCCGCACCGAAACGCTGGATAGATTCAAGCGCAACGAAGTACGGCTGATGGTGTGCAGCGACGTCGCCGCGCGTGGTCTCGACATCAAGGGCCTCAGCCACGTCTTCAATTTCGACGTGCCGATGCATGCCGAGGATTACGTGCACCGGATCGGCCGCACCGGCCGGGCCGGGCGCGAGGGCCATGCGTTCAGCCTGGCCGCGCCGATCGACGGCAAGTATGTCGCCGCAATCGAGAAGCTGCTGGGCACCACGATCCCGCGCATCACGATCGAAGGCCTGGAAGGCGCCGCTCTATCCGCTGGTCGGGACCATCGCGGTCGCGGCGGCCGCCATGATCGCGGACGTCAGCAGCAGGAAAAACGCCAGCGCAAGGCAGCCGAAGTCATCGATGCGGTGGTGCCGCATCCGGAGCGCGAGATCGGCCGTCACGCCATGCTGGAAGCCAGCGTGGCGCTGCCGCTGCCGGAGAAGGAGCCCCACTTCAACCGCCACCAGCGCCGATCCGGCGGCCGCGATCATCAGGCCACCGAGCAGACCCCCCCGCGTCCGCAGCGCGGCGACAGCCGCGTTCATCACAATGACGACGGCGGCTTGCCGGGCGTCGCCTTCGGCGATCATACGCCGGCTTTCCTGCTCCGCCGCGGGCGCTCCAGCGAAGCACGCTGATCCTCGCATAAAGAAAGCGCGGGAGTTTCCTCCCGCGCTAGGCTTGCCGCAGTTGACGAATGATTAGTTGGTAACGGTATCGTCCGTCGTATCGTCGCCGGCGTCGGCGGTATCGTCGCCGTCCTCGGGCGTGTCGTCGGTGAAGCCGTGGATTTCATTGGCCTTGTCGGCGATCTCCTGGGCCGTTGCTTCATCCAGTTTCGCGGCTTCCTCGCCTTCGGCGGGGTCTGCGGCCGGGTCCGCGGAGGCCTGATCGTCGGACGCTTCATCGTCCGGTGCTTCGTCCGTGGTCTCGATTCCGACCTTTTCCGCGACCGCCTGAACCTGGTCGGCCGTGACCGGCTTGTTGGTCATGTTGGCCATCATTGCGCCCAGGTCGTCGACGGTCACCGGGTCCGTATCGTCCTCGGCAACAGCGTCGCCCTCGCCTTCAGGCGTATCTTCGTCTGAATCGAGGAAGCCGGCCAACGCTTCGCCGAATTCGCGGGCCGTGCCGATCGGCGAGTTGGCATTCGCATGTGCGATTGCGTTCGGGGAGGCATGCAGAACGCCGTTCAGCTTGCCCAACTCGTTGGGGGCCAGGCCGTCGGTTTCACTGTTCTCATCGGTATCGGCATCGCCGGAGGTGTCGACATCCGCGGTCTTGGCATTGCCGTGGTTGCCGCCATTGCCATGACCGCTGTTGCCATGGTCGCCGCCATTGCCATGACCGCCGCCATTGCCTCCGCCATGGCCTCCGCCGTTCCCGCCCCCATTCCCGTTGCCATTGCCGGCAAAGGCCGGCTTTTCGAGGTCGAGGGCCGCCAATCCGATCGGCGCGACGGCGGCGATCAGGAAGGAGGTCAGAAGAGTTCGGATGGTCGGGCTCATTGTGCGCTCCTGGTTCGTTCGCATTGGTGCCCAGAAGCTAGCAACGCCCGGCTGAATGGGGCATGAACCGGAACAGGCAAAAACTGATTTAATTCATTCATTTAGTTGTGTTTTTTCGAAAACATTGAATGACATTTCGCAGTACTCACGAGCACCTTGACAGCCAGGTCTGTTTAGAACAAAAAGAGAACACATCGGCCGGCAACATGCCATGAATGCTCAGATCGACTTGGCCCAACTACGACAGCGCATTGCCTGCATTCCAGCTTTGCGGACGGACGGACGCGCGCCTGCCTCTTTGCTGTCCACCGGTTTGCCGGCCATCGATGCCTATCTGCGCGATGCGGCCGTTCCGCTCGGCGCCGTCCACGAAATCGCCGGCCATGCCGGCGATGAGGAGCAAGGTGCGGCGGGCGCCGGCTTCCTCGCGCTGTCGCTGAAGGCCAGCGCGGCGGTGGGATGGATCGCCTGGGTCACCCAGGATGCCGATCTCTATGCGCCTGGCCTTGCCGCCTTCGGGCTCGATCTGCGCCGGCTGATCCTGGTCTCCGCGCGGCGCGATGCGGAGGTGTGTTGGGCGCTGGAAGAAGCCCTGCGCAGCCGGTCCTTGAGTGCCGTCGTGGGAGAGATCGGCGTGCTAACGCTCAATGCCACGCGCCGCCTGCAATTGGCGGCGGAACAGGCCGGCATTCCCTGTTTCCTGCTGCGGCGCTGGCGCACCCAGGAACTGGCGCAGCAGCAGCGCTTACAACCGATCTCGGCGGTCACGCGCTGGCGCGTGGCACCCCAGACTCGTCCGCGATCGCCAGAACAAACTTTGACAACGCTGCCGGAGCTGGGGCCGGCGCAGTGGCGTCTCGATCTTTGGCGCTGCCGCAATGCGGCGGCGGCATCCTGGATCATGGAGTTCGGTCATGCTGATCAACAGCGGGTCGCGGCGTTTCCTCTCCCTGTGGCTGCCGCACTGGCCGACCGATCAATATCGGCGACGGCAGCAGCGGAGCCTGAAGCAGACCGGGCAACGGCCACCCTCCTCCGCTTTGGCTGAGCGTGCGCAAGCAGAACCGCCTTTGGTGCTGGCGGCGCAAGCGGGCAACCGCCTGGAAATCCAGGCGGCGAACCCGGCCGCCCGGGCGCTTGGGCTGAAGCCGGGGGTGGCGGTGGCCGATGCCCGCGCTTGGGTGCCGCAGGTCGTGGTTCTTCCGCTCGATCCCGCCGCCGATGCGGCGGACTTGAAGCGCCTGGCCGATTGGGCGACGCGTTTCTCGCCTCTGGTCGCCATCGATGGCACCGATGGGCTGATGCTGGATATTGCTGGCTGCGCGCATCTGTGGGGCAGCGAAGCGCGGATGCTCGCCGATCTCGACCGGCACATGCGTGTCTTCGGCCTCACGCATCGCGCCGCCATTGCCGATACGATCGGCACGGCATGGGCTGCGGCGCGTTTCGGCCCCGGTCCGAATCGGATCGTGCCGCACGGCCAGCAGAAAATGGCATTGTCCGAGTTGACGCCGCAGGCGCTGCGCCTGCCGGAGGAATTGCGCGCGCAATTGCAGCGCCTGGGGCTGAAGCGCATCGCCGATCTCTGCGCCCTGCCGCGCGCGGCCTTGACGCGGCGGTTCGGCGCGGTGCTGATGGACCGGCTGGATCAGGCGCTGGGCCGGCAGGACGAGACCTTGTCGCCGTTGTTGCCGCCACCGCAATGCTATGTGCGGATGGATTTCGCCGAACCGATCGCGCAGCGCGCCGATATCGACCGCGCGCTCGATCTGCTGCTGAAGCGGCTGACCGAGGCGCTCGGGCCGCATGAGAGCGGGCCGCGCAAGCTGGACCTCTCCTGCTATCGGCTGGATGGCGAGACCCAGCGCCTGTCGATCGGCACCGCGCGCGCGAGCTTGGACGCCGCGCATCTGTTCCGCCTGTTCGAGGAAAAGCTCGATCTGCTCCGCCCCGATGACGGGTTCGAAGCCATGCGCCTGTCGGGCCGAGAAATGGAACGGTTGCAGGCGCAGCAACGCGATTTCGAAGCCGGCAGCGCCATCCGGCACGACCTCGCGCCTCTGATCGACCGCTTGAGCAACCGCCTGGGCGAGGATGCCGTCCATCGCTTCGAGACGCGCGAAAGCCACATCCCGGAGCGCGCCGTTCGCCGCCTGCCGCCGCTTGCCGAAAGCCCGCGGCTGCATTGGCCGAAAGCGGCACAGCGGCCGGTCCGCCTGCTGCCTCATCCGGAGCCGATCGACGCCGTCGCGCCCATCCCTGACGATCCGCCGGTGCAGTTCCGCTGGCGCCATGTGCTGCACCGGGTGCGCGCGGCCGAAGGGCCCGAGCGCATCGCGCCCGAATGGTGGCTGCCGGGCCAAGAGGACGCGGAGATCCGCGACTATTACCGCGTGGAAGATGCCGAAGGCCGCCGCTACTGGCTCTACCGCGCCGGCCTCTACCAGACGACGCCGGCGCCGCGTTGGTTCTTGCATGGGATGTTCGGGTGACAGAGTGACAGCGTTATGCTAGCATTTTGCTGTCATGAAAAGGAGGCCGAAGATGGCAACCGTTACTATTCGCGATCTGGACGACAAAGTCGTCGCCAAATTGAAGGCGCGAGCGAAAACCAATCATCGCTCCTTGGAGGCGGAACTCCGCGAATTGCTTTCCGGGATCGTCAAGGAGCAGGAACGACGCCAGCGTTTCCTTGCCAAAGCTGATCGCATCGCAGCTATGACTCCTAAAGTGCCGCAAACCGATAGCACTCAGTTACTGCGGGAAGATCGCAGGCGATGAGTCTTGTTGTTGATGCTAGCGTGGTGATCAAGTGGTTCATCGACGAACCACTACATGAAAATGCGCGCCGCTTTCTGAAAACAGGGGAAAGTCTGCATGCTCCAGACCTGCTTTTGGCAGAAATCGGAAACATTGCGTGGAAAAAGGTAATCAGGGGTGAAATTAGAGAAGAGCAGGCACAAAAAATCGCTCTTTCTCTTCGCGACTTGCCAGTTTCCTTACTGGACTCCAGCGAGCTTCTCGAGCGCGCCCTGCAGTTGGCGCTATCAATCAAGCATCCGGTGTATGACTGTCTTTATCTAGCCTGCGCAGAACATCTTGGCGCTACGTTTGTTACCGCTGATGAGAAATTGACAAGAATTTTGGCAAGAAGCCAATTGGCCATCACTCACCAACGCTTAGATGATCGTTACAACATCGCGCTTTCGGAGAAGCAGATCGACGATTTCATCCATCTATGCAAGTACGTCGAAACCACTTGGAAAAACATCGATACAGACGAAATCAAACTTCATCTCGATACGCTAGCTTTTCGACATCTCAAGAATGCCATTCAGACGCTTTCAGAAGCCCAGAAAATCGACTTGATAGCTTTAGGTTGGCTCGAACAGGGGCACTCCGGCAGAAACTGGCTTCAACTGCAAGAGAATGTCAGAAAATCGCTGTCGTTAAGCAGTGACAACGATCTTATCTCTCTCGTTCGTTTGTCTGAGCACATTAAGTCTGGCTGGCGAAAATTTCAGAAGATGGCCGACAGTGAAACAAACAAATGACCTTCCGCCCTGTCGAACTCCAGGTCACGACCAACTTCTCCTTCCTTCACGGCGGGTCGCGGCCGCAGGAATTGGCGGCGCAGGCGGCTGCGTTGGGGTATGGAGCGATCGGCATCACGGACCGCAATACGTTGGCGGGGATCGTGCGCGCTTATGATGGCTGCAACCTCGCCAAGATCCGCCTCATCGTCGGTTGCCGGCTCGATCTGCAGGATGCGCCGAGCCTGCTCTGCTATCCGGAAAATCGCGCGGCCTATGGCAGGCTGTGCACCCTGCTCACGCTCGGCAAGCGGCGCACGGAAAAGGGCAAGTGCCTGCTGAATTATGCCGACGTGCTGGAGCACCGCCTCGGCCAGCAATTGGTGGCGCTGGCGCCCGACGAGATCGACGAGCGCTTTGTCGCGTTCCTGAAAAACTTCCGCAACGATATCGGCAAGAACGCGCACATGGCCGCCAGCCATCTCTATCGCGGCGACGATGCGCGGCGTATCCGCCAGATCGCGGAATTGGGCGCCGCGCATCGCCTGCCTTTGATCGCAACCAACGACGTGCTCTATCACGCGCCGGAACGTCGCCCGCTGCAGGATGTCATGACCTGCATCCGCGAGCATGTCACCATCGAGGAAGCCGGCTTCCGCCTGCTGGCCAATGCCGAGCGCCATCTGAAGTCGCCTGACGAAATGAGCCGGCTGTTCAGGCGCTGGCCCGAAGCTTTGGAGAATGCCGCACGCCTGGCCGATTCCTGCCGCTTTTCGCTCGATGAACTGCGCTACGAATATCCGAGCGAGCCGGTGCCGGAAGGCCTCACGCCGCAACAGCACCTGGAGCAACTGACCTGGGACGGCGCCGCGAAGCGCTACCCCGACAGTATTCCCGACCAGGTTCGCGACACGCTCGACCAGGAACTGAAGCTGATCGCGAGCCTGAACTACGCGCCTTATTTCCTGACTGTGCACGACATCGTCCGGTTCGCGGAGGGCGAAGGGATTCTGTGCCAGGGCCGCGGCTCGGCCGCGAATTCGGTGGTCTGCTATTGCCTGCGCATCACGGCGGTCAACCCGATCAAGGTCGATCTGTTGTTCGAGCGCTTCGTATCCGCCGAGCGCAACGAGCCGCCCGACATCGATGTCGATTTCGAGCATGAGCGGCGCGAGGAGGTCATCCAATATATCTACAGGAAATATGGCCGGCATCGCGCGGGCCTCGCCGCCACGGTCATTTCCTACCGCCCGAAAAGCGCCATGCGCGACGTGGGCAAGGTGTTCGGCCTCAGCGAGGATGTGCTGAACCGCCTGTCCAAGGCGGTCTGGGGCTGGGGCGAGGATGGCATCGTCCAGCAGCATATCCGCCAGGCCGGCCTCGATCCCGACGATCGCCGGCTCGGCCAGGTCATCGCGCTGGCCGACGAACTGATCGGCTTTCCCCGCCACCTGTCGCAGCATGTCGGCGGCTTCGTCATCACGCGCGGCAGCCTCCACGAATACGTGCCGATCGAGAACGCGGCGATGGAGGACCGCACGGTCATCGAGTGGGACAAGGACGACCTCGACACCCTGCGCATGCTGAAGATCGACGTGCTGGCGCTCGGCATGCTGACCTGCATCCGCAAGGGCTTCGACCTGATCCAGCAGCATTGCGGCGGAGAGCGGCTGACCCTCGCCACCATCCCGCCCGAAGAGCCCGAAGTCTACGACATGCTGTGCAAGGCAGATTCGGTCGGCGTGTTCCAGGTGGAAAGCCGCGCGCAGATGAGCATGCTGCCGCGCCTCAAGCCGCGCAGCTTCTATGACCTGGTGGTGGAAGTCGCGATCGTCCGGCCGGGCCCGATCCAGGGCGACATGGTGCATCCTTATTTGCGCCGGCGCGATGGGTTGGAGAAAGCCGACATCCCGCGTCCGGAGTTGTACGAAGTTCTCAAGAAAACCTACGGCGTGCCCTTGTTCCAGGAGCAGGCCATGCGCATCGCCATCGTCG
>DASYRS010000601.1:0-1513 GCA_036004205.1 Dongiaceae bacterium | reverse complement strand
GGATTGATGATCGCGACCACCGTCCCCACCACCAGGATGAGGATAAGGAGACTGAGGTCCTTCTTGAACATCGCCGGCATTATGCCCCCATCACCATCTTGACTGCCGCCACTTCTTGCGGGCTCTTGCCGACCGCGAGCTGCAGGACCCGGTCCTCGCTGAATTCGCCGCGCTCCAGAAAGCCTCCGATCCGGCCCTCATGCATGACGGCGATCCGGTCGCTGACGCCGATCACCTCTTCCATGTCGCTGGAGATCATCAGGATCGCGACGCCGGAATCGGCCAGCACCCGCATCAGCTCGTAGATCTCGCCCTTCGCGCCGACATCGATGCCGCGCGTGGGCTCGTCGAAAATGATGACCTTCGGGCTCATGCTGAGCCATTTGGCCAGCACGACCTTCTGCTGGTTGCCGCCGGAGAGCGAGGAGGTCTGGGTCGCGACCGACGGCACCTTGATGTTGAGCCTAGTCTTCTGCTGCTCGGCGTTCCTGGCCTCGGCATCGCCCTGCACGATCATCGCCTGGGCATAGGCGCGTAGATTGGCGAGGGAGATGTTCTCAGCGACCGAGAAATCCAGCAGCAGACCGCATTGCTTGCGGTCCTCGGGGATGAGGTAGAGGCCGCGGTCGATGGCGTCGCGCGGCTCGGTGATCTCGAGCGGCTGGCCGGAGAGGAGGATTTGCCCGCCGAGGCGCCGGTCGATCCCGAAGATCGCGCGCGCCAGCTCGGTGCGCCCGGATCCGACGAGGCCGGCCAGCCCCAGGATCTCACCCCGGCGCAGCGCGAGGGTCACCGACTGGCCGGGAAAGGCGGTGGTGCGGACCTCGCTGAGGTCGAGGGCGGTTTCGCGCGGCGGCGCGGCCGGCGGGATGTAGAGCGATTTCAGGTCGCGCCCGATCATCAGGCGGATCATGGCATCGTGCTGGATCTGGCCACGGCCGAGCCGGCCCACCACCTTGCCGTCGCGCAGCACGATCACGCGGTCGGCGCAGCGCTCCACCTCCTGCAGGCGGTGGGAGATGAAGATGACGCTGACATTGTTCGCCTTCAGATCGGCGATCACGCCCAGCAGGCGCGCCGTCTCGCTGGCGGTGAGGCTCGAGGTCGGTTCGTCCATGATGACGAGGCGGGCATCGAGCGAGAGCGCCTTGGCGATCTCCACCAACTGGCGCTGCGCCAGTGATAGGTTCGCAACGGGCGTAGCCGGGCCGAAATCCGCGCCCAGGCGGCGCAGCAGGGGCGTCACCTTCTGGCGGAGCGCCTGCGTGTCGACCAGGCCCAGCAGCCCGCCATAACGCGGCTCGCGTCCGATGAAGACGTTGGCGGCGACGTCCAAATTGTCGAACAGGTTCAGTTCCTGATGGACGAAGGCGATGCCGGCCTTGGTGGCATCGGCCACATTCATGGCCGCGCGCTCCGTGCCGTCGATGCGGATGGCCCCTTTGCTCGGCGCGGCGACGCCGCCCAGGATCTTCATCAGGGTGGATTTGCCGGCGCCGTTCTCGCCCACCAG
>DASYRS010000600.1:0-3389 GCA_036004205.1 Dongiaceae bacterium | reverse complement strand
CTCGCCGAAGCGGAAGATCGTGCCCTCCTCCACCAGCATGCCGTCATCCTGGCACCAGGAGGTGTAGAAGGCCTGCATCGGCTTGATCTTGGAGAGATCGCGGGTGATGAGGTGATTGACATACTCCGCCGCCTGCCGGCCGCTGATCCGGTATTTGATCAGCGGCGAGACGTCGTAGACCGAGGCGCCATTGCGGATAGCGAAATACTCCGACTGCACGGATTCGAACGCCGCCGGCGCGTAGAAGCCGGTCCAGCGCATCCAGTTGTTGCCGTGCATGAGCGCTTCAATGCGGTCATGGAACGGCGTCTTGCGCAGGAACGGCCCGAGATGCTCGACATACGAGGTCATGCCGCCCCCATGACGCGCCTTTGGGCCCGCGCGTCTTTCAGGATCTCGCGCGCCGCGTTGTAGCCTGGCGCGCCGGAGACGTTGCCGCCGGGATGCGCGCCAGCGCCGCACAGATAGACGCCCGGCACCGGCATGCGGTAATCCTGCGCCTGGCCGGCGGGCCGCAGGAACAGCACCTGGTCCAGCGTGATCTCGCCGTGATGCCACTGGCCGCCGGTCATGCCGAACTGCGCTTCGAGATCGTGCGGTGTCAGGACTTCCATCGCCGTGACGCGCTGCTTCAGGCCGGGCGCGACTTCTTCGAGGACGGCAAGGCTGCGCTCGCCGATCTGGTGCCGCGCGTCGTTCACCGACGTCGCGCGCAAACGGTACGGGCAATATTGCGCGACGATCGAGGCGACGTGCTTGCCGGCCGGTGCCAGCGACGGATCGGTCAGGGTCGGGATCGTCAGTTCCAAGGCTGGACGATCCGAGACGCGGCCATACTTGGCGCAATCATAGGCGCGCTCGATATCGTCCGGCTTCGGCGCGACCACGACCCGGCCGCGCGCGGTCGCCAGCGCCTCCGGCAGGCCGTCGAGCGCCAGATGGATCTTGGCTGCGCAACCATTCATGCGCATGTGGCGGATGCGCGAGACGAACATGGTGTCGAGATTGCGCGGGCCGATCAGTTGCAGCACCGTGCGCTGCGGGTCGGCGTTCGAGGCAACGCGGGCGGCCCGCACCTCCTCGCCTGTCGACAGCACCACGCCCGCCGCAGCATCGTTCTCGATCAGGATATGGTCGACCGCCGCGCCCGTCCGGATGGTGGCGCCCGCCGCCAGCACCGCTTTCGCCAGCGCCTGTGTGACGCTGCCCATGCCGCCCTTGGGCAGGAGGAAACCGCCCTGCCCGTTGGCGCCGAGGCTGGACAGGCGATAGAGCAGGTTGAACACCGTGCTGGGCGAGCGCGGGCCGAGGGCGAGGCCGAGTACGCCTTCCAAGCAGACGAGACCGCGCACCGCCTCGCTCTCGAAATAATCGTTGGCGAGGTCGTTGACGTTCATGGTGAGGATGCGTGTCAGCTCCAGCATGTCCTTCTTGCCGAGGCGGCGCAGGCCCCAGGCGAACTTGCCGAGATTGAGCTTGCCCTGCCAATCCATCTTTCCGATATCGGGGCGCGGCGGCGTGTGCAGCGCATAGGCCGCGAGCGCGTCCGCCATGCGCGTCAGGCGCGCCATCACCGTCGGGTAGGCATCCGCATCGGCCCGGCTGATGGCGGCGATGGAATTGCCGTCGACCTCGAAGCTCCGCCCGCCGGGCAGCAGCGAGCGGGTCGCGATGCGTTGCGCCTTCAGCTCCAGCCCATGGCGCGCCAGATCGAGATCGCGCGCGATGGTCGGATGCAGCCCGTGCAGCAGATGCGCGACGCCGGAGACCTTGTAGCCCGGCGTGAATTCGCGCGTGACGGCGGCCCCGCCGACCTGGGGCGCGCCCTCCAGCACCGTGACCTTGAGACCCGCTTTCGCGAGATACGCGGCGGTGACGAGGCCGTTGTGGCCGGCGCCAATGACGACGACGTCGGTCATTGCACCACCCCGCGCTTGAAGTCCTTCAGCATCTCGTGCGCGGCATTGGCGCCGGGCGCGCCCATCACGCCGCCGCCGGGATGAGTGCCGGAGCCGCACATATAGAAGTTGTCGAACGGCCCGCGATATTGCCCCATGCCGGGGAACGGCCGGTTGAACAGCAACTGATCCAAGGTCAGCTCGCCGTGGAAGATATTGCCCTCGGTCATGCCGACTTCGTTCTCGATGTCCCAGGGCGTGCGGCACTGCACATGGAGCACCAGCTTCTTGAAGCCGGGCGCGTGCAGCTCGATCGTATCGAGCACGTCCTTCTCGTACTGCGCCTTCATCTCGGGCGTCCACGGCCCTTCGGCGAGCTGATATGGGACGTACTGCACGAACACCGACATGAAGTGCTTGCCCGGCGGGCTCATCGTGGGATCGACTGTGGTGGGGATCACGCAATCCAGGAACGGGCGCTTGGACCAGCTGCCGTATTTGAAATCGTCGAACGCGCGCTCGATGTAGTCGAAATCGCCGCCGATATCGATGGTGCCATAGGCCGCTTCCTTGCCGAGGCCGGCGAATTCCGGCAACCCATCGAGCGCGATGTTCAGTTTCCCCGACGAGCCGCGGATCTTGTAGTTTTTCGCATAGCGGTGGATGTCCGGGTCGATGGTGTCGAGATCGCCCTTGTCGACCAGCTTAAGGTATGTGCGCTTCGGGTCCGCGTTGCTGACGATCGACTTGGCGTAGATCTCCTCGCCGGACTTCAGCGCAACGCCAACGGCCTTGCCATCCTTGACGATGATCTTCTCGACCTCGGCATTGACGCGGATCTCGACGCCGGCTTCCTCGGCCGCCGAGGCGATCGCCTTGCTGACCGAACCCATGCCGCCGCGCGCGAAGCCCCAGGCGCCGATCTGCCCATCCACTTCGCCCATGTAATGGTGCAGCAGCACATAGGCCGTGCCCGGCGAATAGGGGCCAAGGGCGGTGCCGATAATGGACGATGCCGCTGCAAGGCCCTTCCAGCGCGGCGTCTCGAAATACTGGTCCAGGAAATCGGCCACCGACATCGACCAGAAGCGGATCATGTCGTACATGTGCCGCTCGCCGAGGCGTCCGAACTCGCGCCCGATGCGCAGCAGGCCGTCCAGATCCTCGCGATGGCCCCAGGGATTGATGCGGTTCTGCACGAAGGGATTGAGCTGCGTCGGGTCCGGCGGCGTCATCAGCAGCGTGCGCTTGATGAAGCGGCAATGGCGGCTGATCTCCATGGCGAATTCGTCGTACGCCTCGGCATCGCGGATCGAATGGCGGCGCAGCGATTCGCGCGTGCGGTCGTGATCGTTGTAGTAGACGATCCCCTCGCCCTCCGGATTGGGCGCGGAATTGATGTCGTAGGGGATGACCTGCAGCCCGTGCTTCGGCAGATCGAGGAAGCGGAAGATCTCCGGCCGCAGCAGCGAGCAGACGTAGGAGCAGGTC
>DASYRS010000599.1:0-8046 GCA_036004205.1 Dongiaceae bacterium | reverse complement strand
GCGCTTGATGGCGAACAGGGTGTTCTCGGGGTTGGTGACCGCCTGGCGCTTCGCGGCCTGGCCGACCAGGCGCTCGCCGGAATCGGTGAAGGCGACCATGGAGGGCGTGGTGCGCGCGCCTTCCGCGTTCTCGATAACCTTGGAATCCTTGCCGTCCAGCACCGCGACGCAGGAATTGGTGGTGCCAAGGTCGATGCCAATGACTTTGCTCATCTCGTCCTCTCAATCTCAGCAAGTCCCTTGCGCAGCCTTCCTTTGAAGCGCCGCGGGGACTCCCGTGGGTATGTGTTCGATGTGGCGATCTGCCGGGTCGGTTCTGGCCGCCAGCCGAGCCGCCTTTCGACGGCCTTCCGGCCGGCCATGGCCGGTTCCGAATGACCCCCGAATTTCCGCAGGGATATATAGGGTCTTTTCCAGCGGTTGCAAGACGATGGCCGTGGCCTTTGGAGCCGTCGAGGCCAATCGGCTGGAACGCAATAGAAACTATTTTGCCGGCTTCATTGAGCGACAGGCCTGTCCATGGGAGGATAGGCCCAGGTGCCCACGAGTGACCGGGCGGGCGCCCTGAGAGGAGGCCACTATGGCGCGCAAGATTCAATCGCAAGCAAGCGGTTCGGAGGCCAGCCTCAAGACCTTCGTCGGCCTGCTGGCCAATGCGATCTTCTGGCTGGTCATGGCCTTCGTGCTGCCGGTCAAAGCATTCCTGGATCAGTTTCCGGAGCTTGTGCCCTTTGCCCCCTGGGCGCCGATGATCTTCTATGGGCTGGCGTTGCTCGGCTTCATCCGCGCCGTGCGCAGCCTGCAGCGTATTGCGGCCAGCCGGCAAAGATCCGCGCCTTCCGCCCTGGGCCGGCCGTCCGGCGGGTCCGCGAGCCCAGCCGGCCTGCGCGGCGCCAAGCCGGTCGCCGCCCCCAGTCACGGCCTGCCCGCCATCGTCCGCAAGCCGACCGTGCAGCGCATGCGGTGACGGAGCGGCCGTGGCGGACCAGAACCCCAGACCCGGGCCAAGACCCGCGCCCAACGCAGCCGGCACAATCCTGTCGGCAGCCATCCTTTCCGGCGCCGTCATCATCGCCGCGATCGGCACGTTCCTGCCGGGCCTGATCGGCCTCACCGGCGCGCCGGCGATCATCATCCCGCTGGTGTTCTATGCCGTCGCCGCGATCGATGTCGGAATCGCCTTCTGGCTGCGGGCGCGGCTACGAAAGGCCCGCCAATCCGGGTCCCAGAGCGGCGGAACGGTGCAGCGCCAATAGGCGCCGTCCCTCTTGAAGCTGGTTCCGAATGAGCCTAATATGTGGCTTATATGGAACAAGGAGCGGACGATGGCGGACATGGCGGTCGGTGAGTTGTTGGCCAGCCTGGGACTGAAGCCGAGGCCGCGCAGCGGTTCTTCGTGGCTTGACCTTTTCGAGCGCATTGAATCGGGTCTTCCGATCATGTCCCTTGAATCGGTGACCGGGCATGTGGCTCCGGGCGATACGGGGCTGAAATATCGCATCGTGCCGAAAGCGACGTTGTCGCGGCGCACCGTGGACAAGAGGCTGTCGGCGGAAGAAAGCGCCAAGCTCGTGCGGCTGGCCAAGGCTTGGGCGTTTGCCAAGGACGTATGGCAGGACGAGGTGACGGCGCGGCGTTTCCTGTACGAGCCGCATATGCTGCTGCAGCAACGCAAGCCGATCGATGTCATCCTCGCCAACGAGATCGGCGCGGCTCTTGTGACGGATATTCTCGGCCGCCTGCGCTACGGATCGGCGGCGTGACGGCGCAAATTCTCGATCGCATTCTGACCGGCTATCGGATCGGCGACCCCAGCAGTGAGCATCCGATCTTCGCGTCGGCCGGATCGAAGTTGTTCCCCGGACGCTGGAACGATTCCGATCATCCGGTGATCTATGCATCGGAGCACTACTCGACCACCATGCTGGAAAAACTGGTGCATGGCAGTGGACGCATCCCGCCAAACCAGCATTTCGTGGAAATCACGATTCCGCCGGGCATCAGCTACGAAATGGTGACGAAAGACACTTTGCCAGGCTGGGAAGCTGAGGATTGCGCCGCCGCGCGCACGCATGGCATCCAATGGCAGAGCCAGAAACGCTCGGTCATCCTGATCGTTCCGAGCGTCGTCGCGCGCATGGAACGGAACTTTGTCATCAACGACGATCATCCCGACGCGCGGCGGATTACCACCAGCCTGCACCAGCCGGTCTGGTGGGACGATCGCCTATTTCGACGCTAAGGCATTTTCCGATAAGCTGGGTGCAGGTCCATCGCGCCGTGCGCGACAACAACTGTCCTAAAGCATGATCATCTCCGCCAGCTATCGCAGCGACATCCCGGCCTTCCACGCCGACTGGTTCCTGGCGGCGCTCGGGTCCGGCCAAGTGGCGGTGACGAACCCCTATAACCGGCGTCCCGCGATGGTCGACCTCAGGCCCGGCGCGGTCGATGGCTACGTGTTCTGGACCCGCAATGCGCGGCCCTTCGCCCGCGCGCTTGCCGCCGTGGCGGCGCAAGGCAAACCGTTCGTCGTGCAATACACCATCGTCGGCTATCCGCGGTCGATCGATGCCAATGTCATCGACCCGTCGCTCGCCATCGCCAATGCGCGCGACATCGCCGGCGCCTATGGCAAGCGCGTCGTGGTGTGGCGCTACGATCCGATCCTGCTGACGCCGGAAACCGAAAGCGACTGGCACCGCGCGAACTTCGTGCGCCTGGCCGACGCGCTCGCCGGCGTTGTCGACGAGGTCGTGGTCTCCTTCGCCCAGCTCTATGCCAAATCGGCGCGCAACCTCGCCAAGGCGGGGATCACCTGGCGCCTGCCCGACCTGGCCGAGCAGGCGGCCCTGATCGCCGATCTCAGCGGGCAGGCGGCCCAGCGCGGGATGACACTTTCCCTCTGCACCCAGCCGGAACTCGGCGCCCAAGCCGGCGCGACCGGCGCGCGCTGCATCGATGCCGCGCGCCTCGGCGACATTGCCGGCCGGCCGATCCCAGCCGCGATCAAGGGCAATAGGCCTGGCTGCCTATGCGACCAATCCCGCGATATCGGCGCCTATGATTCCTGCGTCCATGGCTGCCGCTATTGCTATGCGGTGGCGGACCATGAAGCCGTCCAGCGCCGGATGCGGACGGACCGCCGCTCGGCGGTTCATTCGCTGTAACCCTTCCGATTTCCTGTTGGAACCCGCCGGCCAGGAGTAATCTTGGTGTCGGGACGGCCTATACCTTTGCGTCCGCGCGGCGCGGGGTCGTTAACGCTTCGGTATAGTTTGGTGCATCAGAATCAGTGGTTTAGCCGGGCGACCGCGGACCGGCGACGCCTGCGTGCGGGATGAACGATACCAGCGTGTCCGACACCAAACGACCGGTAGATCAGAAGCGTCCCGATCTGGATCGGCTGCGCGCCGCCTGGGCCGCCGCGAGCGAGGCGCTGCACGCGGCGGAGCGCGCCGAACAAACCGCCGATGCCATGCGTGCCGACCGCGACGCGCAGAGCCGCTTCATGGCGATCCTCGCCCATGAGCTGAAGAACCCGCTGAACGCGATCTATGGCTATGCCCAGTTCCTGCGCCAGCCGCAATTCGCGCCCGATTCAGACGGCCGCCAGGACAAGCTCGCCACCATCGAAGCGGCCTCCAAGCATCTGATCGGGCTGGTCGGCGACATCCTGACCAGCGAGCAGATCGAGAGCGAGAATCTCGAGATCGATCCCGAATTGTTCGAGCTGGCGCCGCTGGTGGAGGAAGTGGCGGCGCTGGAGCGGGCCGCGATCGAAGGCAACGGCAACAATCTCATCCTGCTGCTGCCACCCGCGCCCGGCGCCATCACCTCGGACCGCCGCCGGGTCGCGCAGATCCTGATCAACCTGCTCAGCAACGCCGCCAAATTCACCCGCAACGGCGAGATCGCCGTCACCATCGTGCGCGACGAGGATAACAGCCTGCGCCTTACCGTCACCGATACCGGCGCCGGCATCGCGCCCGACCGCAAGGCGCAATTGTTCGAAGCCTTTTCCGCGATCGGCGGCAAGGAGGCGCGGCTGGCCGGCGGCCACGGGCTCGGCCTCTCCATCACCGCGGGGCTGGTCCAGCGCCTCGGCGGCAGCGTCAGCGTCGATAGCGAGCTGGGCAAGGGCACGCGCATGACCGTCTGGTTGCCCGATTTGCGCACGCAGCGCCCCCTGGAACGGCCGGGCGAAGCCGAGCTGCTGACCATGGGCTTCACCCAGTCGCTGCCGGCACTGGACCCGCTGCTGCAGCAGGTCGATGCCGATTACTTCCTGGTCGGCAGCGTGTTCGAATGCCTGACGGAGATCGGCGAAGAGGGCTATGCGCGCCCGGTGCTCGCGCGCTCCTGGAACCAGATCGACGCGCGCACCTGGATGTTCCGCCTGGACCGCACCGCGCGCTTCCAGAACGGCGATGCGCTGACATCGGAGGACGTGCTGGCGACCTTCCGACGGGTGCGGCGCATGCTCGACGATCCGACCTGCGAGATGCAATCGACCACGCCCGACCTCGAGGCCTGCGAGGCGGCGGACGAACATACCGTCGTGCTGCGCAACCGCGCGCCCTCGCCCCTGTTCCTGGAACAGCTGGCGGCGGTCCCGATCATCCACCGCTCCGCCGGCGACCTGCCGGTCGGCGCCTTCGACCTGGCGCACGCCATCGGCACGGGCGCCTATCGCCTGGTGGATTACGGCGCCCACGGCCTGCGCCTGGTGGCGCATCACCGCCCGGGCAAGACGCCCGCGCAATGGAAGGTGGTGATCGGCCGCGGCTTCCGCACGGCGGCGGAGACCGAGAATGCGCTGCTGTCCGGCCGGGTCGATGTGACGCCCCAGATCGGACGGGCCCTGGCGCGGCGGCTGGAGCAGGGCTCCGCGATCCGCGTTCTGCGGCCCAGGTCGGATTCGGTCTTTTTCCTGCAGCCCAACATCATGCCCGGCGCGCGCGGCATGGCATGGTGGCCGGACGGGACGCCGGTCGACGCCAATCCGCTGGCCGACGTCCGGGTGCGGCGTGCCCTGTCGCTCGCGATCGACCGCGATTTCCTGGTCAGCAACGCGCTGATGGGCGGCGGCGAGGTGCTGGCGAGCCCGGTGCCATCGCATTTCTTCGGCGCCGACCGCAACCTGCTGCCCGATCCCTACGATCCCGAGCTGGCGCGCCATCTGCTGGCCGGCGCCGGCTATCCCGACGGCCTCACCCTCGCGGTCGCGGCGATGGAGGATGTCGAATCCGACGGACGGCAATTGCTGCGCGCCCTGAGCGTGCAGTTCGCGACCGTCGGCATCCGCTTGAAGCCGACCTTCGGGCCGCTGCGCGATTTCGCGCGCTACGATCCGCAGCCGAGCTTCGGCCTGTTCGTGATGAGCTGGGTCCCGTTCCTGCCGGACGCGGAAATGGTGCTGCGCGATTTCGCCGCCTCCTTCGATCCGGAACAGGGATTCGGCGCCTGCAATTACGGCCTGGTCGCGATCCCGGAAGTGGATGAGGCGGTGCGGCGCGCGGCCCGCACCCTCGACCGGGCCGAGCGCGGGCGGCTGCTCAAGGAGGCCTGCCGCACCATCGCCCACGAATGCTTTCTGATTCCCCTGACCCTGCAGATCGAGTGCCTCGCCTGCCGCGGCCATCTCGACATCGCCGGGCGCGCACATATGTGGACCAGGCCCGACCAGGCCGTGCCCCGCGACGCGGAGATGCTGCTGTTCGATCAGCTGCTGGCGGAATAGCCAGGGATCAGGAATCAGATGCCTTTCTTCTGATTCCTGATCACTGATTACTGAACTGCTCGATCACCCACTGGCGGAACGCCGCGATGCGCGGGATCTCGATCTCTTCCGCGCGGCTGACCAGGAAATAGGAGCGGCCGGATTTCACCGCGGTCTTGAACGGCGTGACCAGGCGGCCGGACTTGAGCTCATCCGGAAGGAGGCGCGGATCCAGCATGCCGACGCCGCCGTCATTGATCGCGGATTCGATCACCAGGTCGGCGGTCTCCAGCACGATGCCGCGATCGACGGCCAAGTCCTCGAGCCCGCTCTGCGCCGCGAAGATGCTCCAGCACTGATAGAAGTCCTCGCCCTGGCGCACGTGCAAGAGCGGGCGCGACCGGATGAACTGCGCGAGGTCGTTGCCCGCGCCGGCCGCCAGCCGGGGCGAGCAGACCGCCGTGAACTCCTCGCGCATCAAGAGATCGACGATCAGCGCATCGACCGTGTTGCTGCCGAAGAAGATCGCCATGTCGACCGGCGCGGTGGCGAACTCGACGTTGCTGGGCGGCGTATCGATGCGGATCTCGAGATCGGGATGGCGGCGCTGGAAGTCGGCGAGCCGCGGCATCACCACGCGCCGCGCGAAGGTCGGCGGCAGCGACAGCGTCAAGGGCGGATTGGCATGGGTCGCCTTGATGCCGGCGATCACGTCCGCGATCTTGTCGAAGCTGCCGGTCAGGACCGGCAGCAGCTTGCGCCCCTCTTCGGTCAGCTCGAGCGGACCTTTGCGCTTCAGCAATTGCACGCCGAGGATGTCTTCGAGGTTCTTCACCTGCCGGCTGACCGCGCTTTGCGTCACCAGCAACTGGTCCGCGGCCTTGGTGAAGCTGAGCGAACGGGCCACCGCCTCGAACGCGCGCAGGGCATTGAGCGGCGGCAGGCGGCGGCGGGTTGGGCGATCAGCCATTGGTGCAGCGAATAGACCGAGTTAGAGGCATCAGGGATCAGGTATCAGGATTCAGAAAAAGATTACACCGCATTTCCTCACTTCTGATTACTGATCCCTGATCCCTGATGCCTGGCCTCGCGCCAGATCATCCACAGCCCGGCCGCGACGATGAGCGCGGCGCCGTAGAATGTGGTGGCGGCCGGAACGTCGCCCCACATCGCGAAGCCCCAGATGCTGGCCCAGAACAGGCTCTGATACTCGAACGGCGCGACGAAGCTGGGCGCGACCACCTTGTAGCCCGCGGTGTAGAGGATGGTTGCGAGCGCCGCCGCCACGCCGAACGCGAGCATCTCCAGGAGATCGCGCGGCGCCGGCGCGATCCAGCCCTGGGTCAGGTAGCTGAAGCTGGGATGAGCAGGGTCGTGGAACGCGCCGCCGCCAAAGACCAGGCCGAGAATGATGCCGGTGGTGACGAACCCCATCAGCTGCCACAGCCCCATGACGGCGGACGGCACGCGCATGCCGACGGGGCGCGTCAGCATCAGGCCGATGGCGTAGCACAGCGTCGAGAACAGCGCGATCAGCGAAGCCGGATTGAACACGTCGCTGGTCGGCTGGGCGATGATGGCGACGCCGACGAAGGCAACCGCGATCGCGACCCAGCGCCGTGGCGGCACGTGCTCGCCGATCAGCGCCCCGGACAGCGCCGCGATCATCAGCGGCAGGGAGAAATAGATCGCTACCGCATCGGCGAACTGCATCCCGGCCAGCGAGACATAGAAGCTGAGGCTGGCGACCGACAGGACGAGCGAGCGCGCCAGCAGCAGGCCGCTTGGCCGGGTGGTGAGAAGCTGGCGGAGCCCGCCGCCCGCCACGATCCAGCCGAAGATGAGGAGCAGCGCCATGCCGCCGCGGAAGATCTGCATCTCCCAGACCGGATAGGCTGCGCTGATGTCTTTGATGAAAGCGTCCTGCAGCCCGGTCACGAACACCGCCGCGCTCAGGATGAGGGCGCCCTTCAGCCGTTGCTGCGGGCGCATGAGCGCGTCGCCGCGCGCTCCAGCCGCGAGCGCCGATCCGCGAAGGTCGCGCGGCACCGGTTGATCCATTGTCCTCTCACGTTCCCCGCCGGCCGCGCCGCGGACCAGGCCCTCCGCCCTGGCCAAGTCTTAACAGGTCCCCGCTTCCTGCCAATGGCCAACCTGCGCGCCGAACGCGCGGATTTTATTGAGATTTTTGCGAGAAGAGTAGGCCGAAAGGATTAGTTAGTCAGTTTACCTGATTTTAAGCACGAGTGGATACAAGTCGGTCTATCTCCCCTTTTTGGGGCAATCTCGGCGCCACAACTTCGGGCTGTAGAAGGGATACCGGT
>DASYRS010000598.1:0-5761 GCA_036004205.1 Dongiaceae bacterium | reverse complement strand
CCTAGCCCTCCCCCAGACTGGGGGAGGGGATATCAGCACAGGCTTCGTATGCGACTGCCCTTCCGCCCGGGGGGGATTGCGCGGCATGGGGCAAAGATTGTTATTGTGCGCGCTCGTTTCCCTGCACAGATTTTAAAGCCCGATGTCGCGTTACAACTTCCAAGAGACCGAGCCCAAATGGCAGGCCGCCTGGTCCGAGCGCCGCGCGTTCCATAGCGAGGCCGATCCCAGCCGCCCCAAATACTACGTGTTGGAGATGTTCCCCTATCCCTCGGGACGCATCCATATGGGCCATGTGCGCAACTACACCATGGGCGACCTGGTCGCCCGCTATAAGCGCGCGCGCGGCTTCAACGTGCTGCATCCGATGGGCTGGGACGCCTTCGGCCTGCCGGCGGAGAATGCGGCGCGCGACCAGAAGATCCATCCGGCGAGCTGGACCTACGACAATATCGCGGTGATGCGCGCCGAGCTGCAGCGCATGGGCCTGTCGCTGGATTGGGAGCGCGAGCTTGCCACGTGCCATCCGGGATACTATGCGCAACAACAGCGCCTGTTCCTGGATTTCCACAAGGCCGGCCTCGCCTACCGCAAGGAGGCCTTCGTCAATTGGGATCCGGTGGATCACACCGTGCTCGCCAACGAGCAGGTGATCGACGGCCGCGGCTGGCGCTCCGGCGCGCTGGTGGAGAAGCGCAAGCTCTCCCAATGGTTCCTCAAGATCACCGCCTATGCCGACGACCTGCTGGCCGCGCTGCCCAAGATGGAGCGCTGGCCCGACAAGGTGCGCCTGATGCAGGAGAACTGGATCGGCAAGTCGACCGGCGCCTATGTGCATTTCAAGATCGAGGGCGTAGCCGAGAGGCAGACCATCTTCACGACGCGCCCGGACACGCTGTACGGCGCGTCCTTCCTGGCCTTGTCGCCCGACCATCCGCTGTCCGACCAGGCGGCGAAGAACGATGCCGGCGCGGCCGCTTTCATCGCCGAGTGCCGCGCGGCCGGCACGTCCGAGGCCGTGATCGAGGCGCAGGAGAAGCGCGGCTATCGCCTGAAGCTCGAAGCGATCCATCCTTTCACGGGCAAGAAGCTGCCGGTCTTCATCGCCAACTTCGTGCTGATGGAATACGGCACCGGCGCGATCTTCGGCTCGGCCGGCCACGACCAGCGCGATCTCGATTTCGCGCGCAAATACGGCCTCGAAGTCATTCCGGTGGTGCTGCCGCCGGGCGAAACGCCCGAGACTTTCAAGGTCGACGACGTCGCCTATACCGGCGAGGGCACGATCTTCAATTCTGATTTCCTGAACGGCCTCGCGATCGACGACGCGATCGAGAAAGCCGCCGCCAGGCTGCAGGAGCTCGGCGCCGGCGAAGCGACCACCATCTATCGCCTGCGCGATTGGCTGGTGTCGCGCCAGCGCTACTGGGGTTGCCCGATCCCGATGGTCCATTGCGGCGAGTGCGGCATCGTGCCGGTCGCGGCCAAGGATCTGCCGGTCCTGCTGCCCGACGACGTGACGTTCGACAAGCCGGGCAATCCGCTGGACCACCATCCGACCTGGAAGCACACCACCTGCCCGTCGTGCGGGAAACCCGCGCAACGGGAGACCGACACTTTCGATACCTTCGTGGACTCGTCCTGGTATTTCGCGCGCTTCTGCTCGCCGCGCCTGATGGACCGGCCGGTCGACCGCGCCGCGGTCGATTACTGGCTGCCGGTCGATCAATATATCGGCGGCGTCGAGCACGCGATCCTGCACCTGCTCTATTCGCGCTTTTTCGTGCGCGCCATGCACTTGACCGGCCACGCCAAGATCGACGAGCCGTTCGACGGTCTGTTCACCCAAGGCATGGTGCTGCACGAATCCTACAAGGACGAAGCCGGCAAATGGCTTTATCCGGAAGAGGTCGACCGGCGGCCCGACGGAACCGCCTCGCACGTCAAGACCCGGCGCCCGATCGAGATCGGCCGCAAGGAGGTCATGTCCAAGTCCAAGAAGAACGTGGTGCCGCCGGCCCGCATCATCGAATCCTATGGCGCCGACACCGCGCGCTGGTTCGTGCTGTCGGACAGCCCGCCCGAGCGCGACATGGAATGGACCGAGGCCGGGGTCGAGGGCGCCTGGCGCTTCACCCAGCGTTTGTGGCGCATCGTCACCGACTGGATCGAGGCGCATCCCGCCCTCGGAAAACCTGCCAATGCTTCGGCAGGAAATGTCGTCGCCTCCGCGACGGCCGCTTCCAACGGACCCTCCGAGCAATTGCGCCGCGCCACCCACAAGGCGATCGCCGGCGTCACCGACGATATCGAGAAGTTCCGCTTCAACCGCGGGGTCGCGCGCATCTATGAGTACGCCAACGTCCTCGCTGAGGTGAAGGACGGCGACCTCGCCGACCCGGCCGGCCTCGCGGCCCGGCGCGAGGCGCTGGAGGCCCTGACCCTGCTGATCGGCCCGGCCATGCCGCATCTGGCTGAGGAGTTGTGGCAGCGCCTGGGACATGGCACGCTGCTGGCCGAAACCGCCTGGCCGCTCGCCGATCCCAAGCTGGTGATCGACGATACGGCGACAGTCGCGGTGCAGGTGAACGGCAAGCTGCGCGCCACTATCCAGTTGCCGCGCGATTGCGACAAGGCGGACGCGGAGAAGGCGGCGCTGGCCGAACCGGCGGTGGCGAAGGCGCTGGAGGGCAAGCCGGTGAAGAAGGTGATCGTCGTGCCGAACCGGATCGTCAATGTGGTCGCGTAGGGGGATTCTGCAATCGTTGCTTCTGGCCGGCGCCTCGGCAAGCCTGGGCGCGTCGCTGGCCGGCTGCGGCTTCCATCCGATGTACGGAAAGGCCAACACCGACACCGCCGGCACCCCCGTCGATTATCAGATGGCCGGCATCCGCATCCAGCCGATCGCCAACCGCGAGGGCCAGCAGCTGCACAACGCGCTGCGCGACCGGTTCAATCCGCTGGGCCAGCCCTCGGCCGGCGCCTATGACCTGGCCGTCAATCTGACCGTGCGCAGCTATGGCGCGCTCGCCAAGCGCGACCTCAGCGCCTCGCGCCGGAACGTCGAGCTGAATGCCTTCTATAACCTCAGGGACACCGGCGGAAAGGTGGTGATGTCCGACCGCGCGGTGATCACCACCGGCTATGACGAGTTCGACGATCCGCTGAACGACCTCTCCGCCTACGAGGACACGCTGCGCCGCGGCACGCTGCAGCTGGCGGACCAGATCCGCTCCCGCGTCGCCGTGTTCCTGACCGCCGGGACGACGCCGGCCGTGGTGCCGGCCGCCAGTCCGGCGCCTGAGAAGCCCGGCGCCTGGGCCGAGCCGTGAGCCGTCGCCGCACTCCGCGGGCATGAAGCTCGACAAGGCCAAGCTTGAGCGCGTGCTGAAGGCGCCGGATTCGATCGGCGCCTTGCTGTTCTATGGTCCCGA
The DNA here is from genome assembly GCA_036004205.1 of Dongiaceae bacterium. Classification (GTDB taxonomy): domain Bacteria; phylum Pseudomonadota; class Alphaproteobacteria; order Dongiales; family Dongiaceae; genus Dongia_A. The sequence continues at coordinate 2,327 of DASYRS010000598.1, read as the reverse complement.
TGAAGGGCTGGCGCACGAATATGCCGGCCTCGCGCAGAAGGCGGTGCTGGGCGCGGGCGACGATCCCTTCCGCCTGGCGGAGCTCACCGCCGACGACATCCGCGGCGACGGCGCGCGCCTGGCCGACGAGCTCAACGCCATCTCCATGCTGGGCGGGCGGCGGGTGGTGCGGATCGCCCAGGCCACCAACATGATCGCCGACCAGATCGCCTCCGCCATCGCGGGCCAGGCCAAGGGCGCCGCGCTGCTGATCGTCGAAGCCGGCGATATCGGCAGCAAGGCCGAACTGGTGAAGGTGTTCGAATCCGCCGAGGGCGCCGGCGCCTTCGGTTGCTATCGCGACAATGAAAGCCAGCTCGGCCCGCTGATCGCCGCGCATCTGAAGGCCGGGGGCTATGGCATTGCGCGCGACGCGCAGGGCTATCTGGCCGAGCGGATGGGCGGCGACCGCGGCGTCACGCGCAGCGAGCTGGACAAGCTGATGCTCTATATCGGCAAACCCAAACGCGAGGTAACGCTGGCCGACGCGATGGCTTGCATCGGCGACCGGGCGGCCTTCGCGCTCGACGATCTGATCGGCGCGGCGGCGGACGGCGATGCCGCCGATCTCGACCGGCACTATGCGCGCAGCCTCGCCGAGGTGGAGGCGATCCAGGTGCTGCGCAGCGCGGCCCGGCATTTCCAGCGCCTGCACCAGGTGGTCGCGCGCATGGCCGCCGGCGACAGCTTCGAGTCCGCCGCCGGCGCCCTGCGCCCGCCGCTATTCTGGAACCAGCGCGACCGCATGCAGCGCCAATCGCGCCAATGGTCGACGCAGCGCATCGGCCGCGCGTTGGAGCGCTTGATCGAAGCCGAGGCGCAAGCGATGCGCGCCTACCCCATCAAGGACGAAATCGCCCAGCGCGCGCTGATGGATATCGCGGCGCTGGCAAGAGCGGGGCAAACGCGCCGCACTTAGAGTGCCACTCTTCCCCCCTTGTGGGGGCAGCGGTTCATCGAGCGGGCCCGGTCACGTCACTCCGCCGGCGCTCGGCGGCAAAAGCCGGGGAAACAGTGACCGCGATCACGAGCACGGCGGCGAACGATATTGACACGATGCGCACGGTGTTTTCTCCTCCAGCCGGGATTGCCGCGCCAGCATAGCGCCAATCCCGCCCAGGACGACCGAGTGGGCAACCAAGGCCGCAGATCCGATGATCCCGCAGAACACGAAAGCCAAGAGTTTCATCGCCCTGACGCCCGGCGACCCGGCGCCCTGGTTCCATCAGCGTTCGGGCAGCAACCCGCGCTATGCCTTCGACACGGTCGGCGGGCGCTGGATCGTGATGTGCTTCTTCGGGACCGCGGGCGATGAGGACGGGAGGCGCGCGCTTGCCGCCGTCACGCTCAACCGCGCCTTGTTCGACGACGAGCGCGCCTGCTTCTTCGGGGTAAGTCTCGATCCCAATGACGAGGCCAAGGAGCGCGTGGCCGATGCCATGCCGGGCATCCGCTATTTCTGGGATTTCGACGGCACGATCGCGCGGGCCTATGGCGCGATCGCCCAGCAGGCGGTGCCGAATCCGAACCGGCTGGAGATGCGGCGCTTCTGGGTGGTACTGGATCCGCTGCTGCGGGTCCGCCGCGTGGTGCAGTTCCAGCCCCAGGGCAGCGAGATTCCCGCGCTCATCGCCTATCTCAAGCAGCTGCCGGCGCCGGACAAGTTCGCCGGCATCGAGGTGCCGGTCCCGGTCCTCATCCTGCCCGACGTGTTCGAGCCGGAATTCTGCCGGCAGCTCATCGAGATCTACGAGGGCAAGGGCGGCAAGGAATCCGGCTTCATGCGCGAGGTCGGCGGCAGGACGGTCGAGATCCGCGACAACAAGCACAAGGTGCGCCGCGACGTGCTGCTGGAGGATCAGGCCATGATCCGCCAGGCCCAGGTGCGCATCCACCGCCGCATCGTGCCCGAAATCCAGAAGGTGCATCAGTTCACCGTGACGCGCATGGAGCGCTACCTCATCGCCTGCTACGCGGCGGAGGAGTTGGGCCATTTCCGCGCCCACCGCGACAACACCACCAAGGGTACGGCGCACCGGCGCTTCGCCGTCTCCATCAACCTCAACAACGAGTTCGAGGGCGGCGAGATCAGCTTCCCCGAATACGGGCCGAAAGGCTTCAAGCTGCCGACCGGCACGGCCTGCGTCTTCTCCTGCTCGCTGCTGCACCAGGTCTCAGCCGTCACCGAGGGCCGGCGCTTCGCGTTCCTGCCCTTCCTCTACGACGACGCGGCCGCCAAGATCCGCGAAGCCAACAACGAGTTCCTCGGCGAAGGCGTGGGGGCGTAC
>DASYRS010000597.1:0-2376 GCA_036004205.1 Dongiaceae bacterium | reverse complement strand
CGCAAGACCCTGGCGCAGATTCCGGTGGGGCGCATCGGCGATCCCAAGGATGTCGCTGCCGCGGTGGTGTTTCTGGCCTCGCCGGCCTCATCGCTCATCACCGGCGTCAACCTGCTGGTCGATGGCGGCTGGTCGGTGCAGGACATGCGATCGGCGATGTAATCGCGAATCTGGCTTGCCGAAACCCGCGGGAGAGTTTTGAATCCCGGGCGAACAGGGACTCGGGGTTCAAGACACACCGGTCGAACGGGAGGGATGAAAATGGCTGCTAAGAAGGCATCGAAGAAGAAGCGCGCTGGGAAGAAGGCGGCGAAATCCAAGAAGGCCCGCGTGAAGACGAAGGCGAAAGCCGCGCGCAGGAAGACCGCGCGCAGGAAAGTCGCCCGGAAAGCGGCGCGTAAATCCGCGCCGAAGAAAAAGGCCGCGAAGAAAAAAGTCGCCCGCAAGAGCGCGGCGCCCAAGAAGAAGGCTGCCGCCAAGAAGAAGGTAGCGGCCCCGAAGCCAGCGATGCCGAAGCCAGCGATGCCGAAGCCCGCACCGAGGCCGGCCATGGCCAGCGCTCCGGCCGCGGCGCCCGTCAGCACGCCGGCGCCGGCACCCGCCGCGCCGAGCACGCCATCGACCCAGTCCTCCTTGTTCGGTGGAAGCAATTCGGGCGGCGGCAGCGGGAACGACAATCTGTAGGTCAGCGCCGGCCTCCCAGGGGAGGCCGGCTCCTTAAGGGTTGATGCGCGTAGCTCGCTGGCGAAATGTCGAGCGAGCTACGGGCGTTTCATTGAAGCGTCGGCAGGGCCGGCCGTTCAGGGCGCGGCCTTGGCCCTGGATTTGCGCAGCTCCGCGCCCACGTTCCACAGGATCGCGGCCAGCACCAGCCCGCCGCCGATGAAGGTTTCCCGCGCCGGCACCTCGTTGAAGAAGATCCAGACCCAGAGCGGCGACATCGGGACTTCGCTGGCGCTGAGCAGGGCGGCCTGGGCGGAGGGCAAACGGCGCGCCCCCATGGTGTAGATGCCGAGCCCGCCGCCTTGGGTGACGATGCCGAAGGCCGCAAGCCAGAGAACGTCGGTCACGGTGGCGGTGAAGGGATCGGCCATCGGGAAGGCGATGATGGCGGCGGCGATGCCGGACAAAGCTGCCGCTTCCAGCATCGGCAGCTCGCGATGGCGGCGCATGATGACCGTCATCAGCGCCATGGTGAAGGTCATGAAGAGGGCCGCCATGTCGCCGAGGATGTGGCCGCCGCCCAATCCGGTCGAGCCGGCGACCGTGACGACCACGCCGGCGCCCGCCACCAGGCTGCCGATCAGGGTGCGCCGCTCCGCCCGCTCGCGGAACCACAGCCAGGCCAGGATCGCAGTGATGAAAGGCAAGGTCGCATAGAGCACCGTCACGTTGGCGACGGTGGTGTTCTGCAGCGCATAGAGGAACGTGATCTTCCCCGTCGCGGAGATGAGGATGAGCGCGATGCCGGCGAGGGTGAAGGCGCGCTTGAAGTCGAAGCCGAAGCGCCGCCGCTCGATCATCGCGAGCACCGCGATGGAGCAGCCGCCGAAGATGCCGCGCCAGAACACCACGACCCAGATGTCGAGCGGGACGGTGCGCGCGAAGAAACCCGCCGTGCTCCAAGCGACGGCCGAGCTCAGCACCAAGGCGATGCCGATCGCCGTGTTGCGCTCGGCGGCGGCCGGGGACATGGACGTGGTTACGTTGGTCATGCGCTCACGGTTTCAAAGAGTCGGTGCCGCCGCGCCACCACTACCCCAGCGCCCGATCCAATGCTGTCAGCAGCCGCTCGACATCGCGGTCGTCGTTGTAGTGGGCAAGGCCGATGCGCACCACGCCGTCCTCCGCGGTCAGACCGAGCGCCTTGATCAGGCGCGCCGCCCAGAAGTCGGCGTTGCCGATCGCGATCTGCTGCGCGTTGAGCTTGGCGACGATGTCGGCGGACGCGCGGCCGGGGACGTAGAAGGCGATGACAGGCGCCAGGCGGCCGTCGCCGCTCGGCTTGCGCCCCACGATCCGCACCCCGGGCCGGGACTTGAGGAACGATTCGACTTTCTGCGCCAGCCTCGATTCATGCGCCGCGATCAGGCGATAAAGCCGCTCCAGCCTGGCGTGAAAGGAGTTGGCCGGTTCCAGCCCGTGATGGCGGTGCAGGTCGTCGAAATATTCCGCCATGCCGACGCAGCCGGCGGCGAATTCGTGGCTGGGGCCGCCGGGCAGGAACTTGTAGGCGACGTTGTCGTCCGTGATGAAAAAGTGATTCTGGTTGCGCGCCTGCTTCAGAAGCGCGCGCTTGCCATAGAGCACGGCCTGATGCGGGCCGCACACCTTGTAGAGGCTGAAGACGTAGAAGTCGCAATCGAGCGCCTTGAC
>DASYRS010000596.1:0-6310 GCA_036004205.1 Dongiaceae bacterium | reverse complement strand
ATCAAGGCGCTCGGCGCCTGCTCCTATGCCTCGCCCTTGCTCTCGACGGTCCTGCTGATCCTCGCGGGCAAGGCGGAGGCGACGATGACCGTCATCGTTGCCTGCCTGCTGATCATCGGCGGCGCGGTGATCGCCGCGCGCGACTTGTGGAGCCGCCGCTCCGCTAGTCGTGCGGCAGCGTCTTCTTGAGCGAGGCGCGCTCGGAGAAGGTCTTGTGCCAGACGGCGAGCTTCGGATGCGCCGGCCGCCAATCCTCTACCTTGAAGCGGAAGTCGAGATAGTCGAGCACGATCGAGACCGTGAGCGTGCCGATGTCGAGCTGCGGGCCGAGGTGATCGGCTTCCAGCGCTGCCAGGCCTTGCGTCACCTTCAGCTTCTGCTTCTTATCGACATCGGACGAGCGCAGATTCTCCGGCTTGCGGCTCTCCATCATGCGCAAGACGGCGGCATCCGCCATGCCGTCGGCCAAGGCTTGGCGACGCAGCGCGGTCCAGCGCGCGGGACCGACCGGCGGAAAGAACTTACCGCCCGATTGCGAGTCGAGATATTCGCAGATGACGCGCGAATCATAGAGCTTCGAGCCGTCATCCAGCACCAGTGCCGGCACCTTGTTCAACGGATTGTCCTTGCCGTGATCGCTGGCGGGATCGGCGGTGTTGGTCTTCACCAGCTCGATCTTGTCGATCTGGCCGGTCTCGATGCCGAGGACATGCACCTTGCGCACGAAGGGCGATGTGGTTGAGTAGCGGAGTTTCATCGGAAGGCTCCTGATCGAAAGAGAAGCAGCTAGAATTTATCCTTGGCGGCGCGGATCGCGCCGAAAGCAACGGCGGGATCCTGGCCGGGCCCGCCGAATCGGCTGAGCAGGCGCGGCTGGTCGGCGCGCAGGAACGGGTTGCAGAATTTCTCGATGCCGAGGTTCGACGGGATGGTCTTGTCGCCCTGCGCGCGGGCGTGCTTCACCGCCTCGGCGAACTCGATGAGGTCGCGATTCTCCGGCTCGATCGTCACGGCGAAGCGGCAATTGTTCTCGGTGTATTCGTGGCCGCAATAGATCCAGGCATCGTCCGGCAGGTCGCGCAGCTTGCTGAGCGAGGCCCACATCTGCTGCGCGGTTCCCTCGAAGGTCCGCCCGCAGCCGATCGAGAACAAGGTGTCGCCGCAGAACACCGCCTTGCTGTCCGCGAAATAGAACGCGATGTGCCCGCGGGTATGGCCGGGAATGAACAGCACGTCGGCATGATGGCCGGCGAAATCGAAGCCGCTATCCTCATCCACCGCCTGGTCGATGCCGGGAATGCGCTCGCGGTCATAGGCCGGACCGACCACCACCGCGCCGGTCGCTTCCTTGATGCCGAGATTGCCGTCGGTGTGGTCCCAATGGTGATGAGTATTGAGGATATGGCTGATGCGCCAGCCGCGCTGCTTGGCCGCCTCCAGCATGGGCGGCGCGACGGACGGGTCCAGCGCCGCGGTCTTGCCCGTCGCGGCATCGTGGATCAGATAGCCGTAATTGTCCTTCAGCAGCGGAATGACCGCGATATCGAGCTCAGGCATGCTTGCTCCCAGATTTCAGGCATCCACGATAGCAGGGGATGTGTCATAATCAACGCGCCTTACTTTGGGGATATTTCGGCGGATGTGGCAGGACGTCGGCGACCTCAAGCATTTCTATGACCGGGAGATCGGCCATACGGCGCGGCACCTGCTGCGGATGCGCATCCGCGCTTTGTGGCCCGATCTGACCGGCCAGCGCCTGCTCGGCATCGGCTACGCGACGCCCTATCTGCGCCAGTTCCTGGGGGAGGCGGAGCGGATCGGCGCCATCATGCCGGCCGCCCAGGGCGTCATGCCCTGGCCGCGCGAAGGGGCGGGGATGACGGTTCTGTCCGACGAGACCGAGCTGCCGTTCCAGGACAATTCGATCGACCGGGTGCTGCTGGTCCATGCCCTGGAATCCAGCGAGCATGCCGGCGACATGCTGCGCGAGGTCTGGCGGGTGCTCGCCGGCGGCGGGCGGCTGATGGCGGTGGTGCCGAACCGGCGCAGCCTCTGGTCGCATCTCGAGCGCACGCCCTTCGGCCACGGCCAGCCCTTCACCCAGACCCAGGCGACGCGCCTGCTCCGCAGCAACGGCTTCACGCCGCTGCAGACCGAGCGCGCGCTGCTGTTCATGCCGTTCTCCTGGCGCGCCTGGCTCAGGGCCGCGCCGGGCTGGGAGCGCATCGGCCGGCGCTGGTTCAGCGCCCTCTCCGGGGTCATCGTGATCGAGGCGATGAAGCAGCTGTATGGCGCCCAACCGGTGAAGGCCGTGAAACGCCGCGCCCGCTTCTCTTCGCCAATCGGCATCCCGGCGCCGGCGACGCGGCAATTGGCGCGGTGGAATGGGTCGCGCTAGCCGCTGGGCCAAAGGCATCGCTTTCATCGTCCTGGTGCTGGTCGCGCTCTACGCCGCCTACTTCACGGCCCGTATCAAGACGGCCAACGAGCATGTCCTGCTTTCGCGCGCCGCCCTCCAGGTGCCATTCTCGAGTGCGGTGGGCGAGGCCGTCGTCTGCGCCTACGGCCGGCTCTGGAATGTGCAGTGCGCCGACGACGCAGGCACTGCCGCGCTGAAGAATCTGCCGAATCTGCCGGAGCAGGATCTGCCGGCGCTGAATGTGTCGATCCGGTATTTGTGCGCGGCCGATCCGGCCCGGCGGTCGATGGAATGCACAGACCGGAACATGGTGGGCATTGCCGCCATTCTGACGGTTCTCTCCGGAGTGCTCGCGGCAGCCGCCATCGCGTTCGACGCGCGCCGGCTGGCGGATCGCAGATCGTCGATGCCCGGCCTCGTTCGCTATGGGATTGGTGCGGCGGCGAGCGTGCTGACGCTGTGGCGATTGAGCAGGGTAACGTTGACGACCATCTGGATCGGCACCCTGGACGAACGCATCATCGCGACCCGTCCAATCCTCGCCTTCACGGGCAACGTGATCGGCTACGGCGTCCTGATCGCGCTCGCGATGATCGGGATCGTCGGTGTCGGTGCCTCCGCGGCCACGCTTCGCCGCCGCTAATCCCGCTGGCGCAGCAGGAACATGCCCTGCTCGCCGACCAGGTTGGCGAGCCAGTGGTTGGGCACGCTGACCGCCTTGCCCTTGTCGTTGATGGCGAGGGCCTTTTCGATCTCGACGTCCAGCTCCTCGCACAGCCCGACGAAATCGCGGATGGTGCAAAGGTGGATGTTGGGCGTGTTGTACCAGCGGTCGGGCAGGGCCGCGGTTTCCGGCATCCTGCCGGTCCAGCCCAGGTACCACCGCACGCGCCAGTGCCCGAAATTCGGGAACGAGACGATGGCGCGCCGGCCGATCCGCACCATGTGCTCCAGCACCTGGCGCGGCTCGCGCGTCGCTTGCAGTGTCTGGGAGAGGATCACGTAGTCGAACGCATTCTCCGGATAGTCGGACAGGTCGGTGTCGGCATCGCCCTGGATCACCGACAGGCCGGAGGCGACGCAGGCATTGACGCCCTTCTGGCTGAGCTCGATGCCGCGGCCGTCCACCTGCTTGAAATGCACCAGGTAGTCGAGCAGCGAACCGTCGCCGCAGCCGACATCGAGCACCCGGGTGCCCGGCTTCACCATGTCCGCGATCAGCTGCAGATCGACGCGGATGCGGCGCGCCCGCGGCGCAACGTCATTCACCGCCATGGCTCACGCGATCCCGCGATGTTCGGCGCAGCCGGTGAGGAAGCCGCTGAGCACCGCGAACAACTCCGGCTCGTCGAGCAGGAAGGCATCGTGCCCCTTGTCGGATTCGATCTCGACAAAGCTGACATTGGCGGCGACCGCGTTCAAGGCATGGACGATGGCGCGGCTTTCCGAGGTCGGAAACAGCCAGTCGCTGGTGAAGGAGATCAGGCAGAAGCGCGTCCTGGTATCCTTGAAGGCGCGCGGCAGATGCCCGCCGAACTGGGCAGCCAGGTCGAAATAATCCATCGCCCGCGTGATGTAGAGATAGGAATTGGCATCGAACCGGTCGACGAAGATCGAGCCCTGGTGGCGCAGATAGCTCTCGACCTGGAAATCGGCCTCGAACCCGTAGGAGAGGGCGAGCCGGTCCTGCAGGTTGCGGCCGAACTTCCGGTGCAAGGCCGCCTCCGACAGATACGTGATGTGCGCCGCCATGCGCGCGACGGAGAGGCCGCGCGCGGGATTGGTGCCCTCCACCTGATAGGCGCCCTTGCGCCACTCCGGATCGGCCATGATGGCCTGGCGCCCGACCTCGTGGAACGCGATGTTCTGCGCCGAATGGCGCGCCGCGCAGGCGATCGGCACGGCGGCGAACACCCGGTCGGGATAGGTCGCGGCCCATTGCAGGACCTGCATGCCGCCCATCGACCCGCCGATCACGGCGAACAGCTTGTCGATGCCAAGATGGTCGATCAGCCAGCTTTGCAGCCGCACCATGTCCGCGACCGTGATGACCGGGAACTCCAGGCCATAGGGCTTGCCAGTCGCCGGGTTGGTGTTGCCGGGCCCGGTCGTCCCCATGCAGCCGCCCAGCACGTTGGCGCAGATCACGAAATAGCGGTCGGTGTCGATCGGCAGGCCAGGCCCCACCATCACCTGCCACCAGCCGGGCTTGCCGGTGATGGGGTGCTGGTCGGCCACGAACTGGTTGCCGGTCAGGGCATGGCAGATCAGAATGGCGTTCGATTTCTCGGCATTGAGGGTGCCGTAGGTCTGATAGGCCAGGGTGACGTTGCTGAGCTCCGCCCCGCAATCCAGCGTCAGCCGCCGGTCGGCGAAATAGAGCCGCTGGCCGGGCAGGTCCGGCGCGGCGCTGACGGGGTGGATGGACAGCGAGGTCATCGGGGGACGGTTACCCATGTCGGTCGAGGGCCTGAACAAAGCGGCGAGGCCTTGAAGTGTCAATATTTTCTTTGGGTAAGACCCAGGGATGGACAATTTGGGCGGACAATTCATCCCTTTGCTTTTGGGGCCTCCCCGGACTATCACTGGGCGCCCTTTCCCGGGGCCGTTCCCGGGCGGCGCTTGAACCAGGACACCACCCGGACCCCTCAGCGATGACCGGCCCCGACAAGCAGCTTGCGGACCTGCGCGCGGAGATCGACGCGATCGACAGCCAGTTGCACGATCTCTTGATGCGGCGCACCGACCTGGCCGTCCAGGTCGGAGAGGTGAAGGCACGGGTGCAGCCCTTGGGCGGCACCCCGGCCGACGGGGCCAAGTTCATCCGCCCGGGGCGCGAGGCGCTGATCCTGCGCCGGCTGGTGGCACGCCACCAGGGCCGGCTGCCCAAGGCCGTGATCGTGCGCATGTGGCGGGAGATGATCTCCGCCCTGCTGCAGGTCGAAGGGCCTTTTGTCGTCGCCGTGCAGTCGCCCAAGGGCGACACCGCCCTGTGGGACCTGGCGCGCGACCATTATGGCAGCCGGGTCGGCATCACGCCGCTGCCGGAGAATGGCGAGGTGCTGAACGCCGTCGCCCGCGGCAAGGCGACGGTGGGCATCGTCTCGATGCCGCGCCTGGGCGAACGCAGCCCCTGGTGGCCGCAATTGCTGGCCAAGGGCGAGGGCGTCTCGCATGTGATGGGACGCCTGCCGTTCGGCGACATCGGCAATGTGCGCGAGCCCAAGGCGCAGGCGATGGTGATCGGCCGCGCGCCGAACGAGCCGACCGGCGATGACCGGAGCTGGATCGCCCTCACGCTCAAGGCGCCGCGTTCACGCCGCGCGATCCTTGCGGCCGCCAAGGCGCTGCAGCCCGATCCGGATCTGTGCCTTGACCGCACCGGCCAGGGCTCGGGCGAGGGGCGCGAATGGCTGCTGGACGTGGCCGGCTTCGCCGCCGAGATCGAAGCCGGCATTGCCGAGGCGGCCGAAGCCCTGGGGGCGGAGGCGCGGGTGCTCGGCAGCTATGCGACGCCGATGCGGCCGGCCGATCTTTCCGACCAGACCGGATCATGAGGGAGCCCAGAGGTTGAACGACATGTCGCTGATCGTGCGTCCCGGCATCCTGGATATCGCGGCCTATGTTCCGGGCGATCATTCGCTGCCGGGTGAGGGGCCGGTCTATCGCATGGCCTCGAACGAGGGCGCCCTGGGCGCCAGCCCGAAGGCGGTCGAGGCCTATCGCGCGCTGGCGGCGGAACTGCATCGCTATCCCGACGGCACGGCCAAGGCGCTGCGCGCCGCGCTTGGCAGCGAATATGGGATCGAGGCCGACCAGATCGTGTGCGGCGCCGGCTCCGACGACGTGCTGCAATTGCTGGTGCGCGCCTATGCCGGGCCGGGCGATGAG